>JAGYNW010000369.1 GCA_018399915.1 Candidatus Omnitrophota bacterium | reverse complement strand
TTTTGATCTCCATGATGATCATTGTCGGGATGATGAAAGAGGCCGGGTTTTTTACCTGGCTCATTACCCTGGTGTTGCGTTATGAGAGATTGACAGGGAAAAAGATGTTCATCATCCTGATGATCGCCTCGGCTTTGTTCTCCGGGCTGATGGATGAGGTCACCTCCATCATCATCATGACCATGGTAATCCTCAATATTTCGGATTTTTTGGAGGTCGATCCCAAGCCGCTGATCATTTCTTCGGTCATGGCCACTAATATCGGTTCGGCCTCAACGGTGTTGGGGAATCCCGTGGGGGTTCTGATCGCCGCCAGAAGTAAGCTGACCTTTGAGGACTTTATCACGCACGCGTTCCCTTTATCCATGGTGGTGCTGGCGGTCACCATTGTTATTTTGTATTTCGTTAACCGCCAATATTTGAAACGTTTGACCACGGCTCTGGGGCCTTATCAGGAGGACAAAGGTTTTTTGTATCTGATCTCGATCCCGCCGGACCGCCGCACCAAGGTCAGTATCGGTATCTTCGCAGCCACCATTTGTTTGATGGCGATGCATAAACGCATTGAGATGTTCTTGGGAATCGAGACCAATGTGCTTTTGATCATGATCCCGGTTATTTCCGCCGGTATCGTGATGATTTACCGGCATGATAAGGCGCGGCATTACATTGAGCGGGAAGTGGAGTGGCCGTCTCTGTTGTTTTTTTTATTTTTATTCGCGCAGGCCGGCGTCATCCGTTCATCGGGCATCGCGGATTTTTTGGCGGACAAGATGCTGTCTGTGATCGGCCATTCGCCTAAAGTCTTGGCCGGGGTCACATTGTTTGCCAGCGGCATCATTTCCAGCGGCCTGGACAATGTGGTAACCGTGGCAACCTATGTGCCGATTATTCAAAGCCTGGATACTTTGCATTTTAACCTCAACCCGTTATGGTGGTCACTTCTTTTCGGGGCCTGTTACGGCGGCAACATCAGCATGATCGGGTCTACCGCCAATATTGTAGCCTTGGGACTGCTGGAAAAGGAACGGGGCATTAAGGTCAAATTCGGGGAATGGCTGAAGGTCGGGTTTACGGTGGGGATTATCTGTATGACCATCGCGTATCTGGCGATCTTGTTCACGCCGCATTATCAATAATAAACACGAGGGTACCATTATGGGAACAATCGAGATCACACGGGGAGACATTACGCAATTAGATGTTGATGCCATCGTCAATGCCGCGAACACTTCGCTTTCAGGCGGAGGAGGCGTGGACGGCGCGATTCACCGTGCCGCCGGAAGGGAATTGTCGGAGGCCTGCCGGGCATTGAACGGCTGCGAGACCGGAGACGC
>JAGYNW010000368.1 GCA_018399915.1 Candidatus Omnitrophota bacterium | reverse complement strand
AATAAGAAGAAAAATGGTTAAAGATGGAAAGATAACACTAAAAACTTGCGTGGAGGGGTAAGAATGAATCGGGATACCTCTTGATGCCCGGTTGTCAGCCGCTCATACAAAAACGGTTGTTTCTCAGGTGACGACTTGATACTGTACAAAAGGGCGGTTAATAATATGTTAATTTAACAACCAACAAAGGAGGAGAATTAAATGAAAAGATTTAACAAAAAAGGCTATGTGATGGGTGGAATCCCGATAGTCGGGGTGGTGTGGGCCGGATTAGCGTTAATGATGGTAACGTTTTCGCAATTACCAGCAACGAAAACAACCCATAGAATTAACAAGGCAGAGGAAGTTTGTCAAGGAATGGCTCTAGGATATACCGCAGAGTACGACAAAGCCGGAAACATGACAGCGTCTTTGGTTGACGTTGTTAACGCTGATGCAGAAGGGTATATGCAAAACGTACCGCAATATGTTGTGGACACTTGCAAAACCCATGTTGAAGCAATGACGAAAGAAGAACGGCTTGCTTTGATTCAGGATAAATAATAATAAATAATGGGGAGGGTTTCGGCTCTCCCCATTTTGTCGAGGAGAAAACATGATAATAAGCGTTATTGTTCCGAATCATGGCAGAGATATTAAAAACCTTATCAATTCCCTGCCAAACGGCGTTGAGTTAGTTGTAGTGGATGAAGGGCTTGAAAGAAGCAGGCAACGTAATATGGGCATCGATCGCGCGAAAGGACACGCTTTCTTATTCCTTGATTCTGATCAAAGCGTTTCCACTGGCCTTATTGATGAATGTGAAGATATTCTACGTAAAGGGTATGACTGCGCCTATATCCCGGAAGTTATTGTTGCCAATTCTTTTTTTGGCAAAATAAGAGCGTTTGAACGGACTTTTTACACGGGAACAGCCGTAGATGTTCCAAGGCTAGTAAGGAAAGATGTCTGCCCGCGCTTTGACGAAAACCTAACCGGGCCAGAAGATGCCGATTGGGGAAATAAAATCCAGGGATCCAGAGCTATAACAAAAAATGTTTTGTTTCATCACGATGACATAGGATTTTTCGAATATTGTAGAAAAAAAGCGTATTATGCCAAATCCATGTTGCGGTATCAGGAAAAATGGCCGGATGACAAATGTTTAAATTTAAAGTACAGATGCTGGTCGGTTTTTACGGAAAAAGGTAAATGGAAAAAGATTTTACGTCACCCTATTTTATCTTTAGGCGTTGTGTTTATTTTAACAGTTAGGGGGGTCATATATTATGCGATCAGATAATAGAATTTCAATTATAATGACAATTAAAAATGAAACTAAATTTTTAGTAAATGTGCTTCGGCTTCTTTATGGAGGTTCTTTGCGCCCGG
>JAGYNW010000367.1 GCA_018399915.1 Candidatus Omnitrophota bacterium | reverse complement strand
AAACAGGTTACCTGAATGCACCTAATCCAAAAAGACTTCGCCGCCCTACTCAACGTCACCTCACAGCGCATAACACAGGCCAAAAAAGACGGTCATGTGTTTTTTTGCACGAATTCGGATATCTTCTCAATGTTCTGTGCTTGCCTAGCCGGGACTTTAAAACCGTTAACGCGCTTAAGAGGCAAGGAGCGTGATTTTTGATCATGAAGCGGCTTGAGCGCATCCGTATCCTTTCCGCGTATAGCGGCCATGAGATATTTAAAGGCAAAGAAGCGGTGATTATACCGTTGAATGGCATACCCTGCGGAGGACCCGATAAAAAGAAAGATCAGCAGGTAAATGCCATAGATGCGTATTCTTGCCTTAGTTTTGATCTTTCGAACCACAGATCCTTTAAGTGTACTTATCAGAGAAGATCTTTTGCCCCAAAGTATCAGCAGCGTTTCCTGCAGCATATAGAACAGCAGGATTTTTTCCGGTTGGAGAGCCATTTCAAAGTTGCTTGCGCCTATTTTGCGAAAAGCGAATATGTAGACAAGGAATCCATAGGCGGCTAATGGGATCACCGGAAGATCCTTCTCTGTGAATTCTTTCTTTTTTAATTTCCATCCGAGAAATAAAAACAAGAAAAGATAACAATACGCCGGAGTCAGATGTTTGAAATGCGGATGGTTGGGAATCATGGCCTGGATCGCTTCTAAAATATTGCGTGGTTGTTGTTCTACCAAATGGTCAGGGAAGGTCCGCATCATTTTTGTGGCTACTGAGAACGTGGAATCAATGAACGGGAACAGGGATTGATTCACAGAGAGATAAAAAAGATAAGGGAGCGTGACAATGAATAATCCCCCCAGATATAATAAGGCGTCCTGCCAAAGAGGCTTTAACGCTTTTTTATGAAAGAAGAGCAGAAAAAAGAAAGTCAAAGCAGAACAGCCAAAAGCGCAGATGCCGATGTCGATACTGGTAAAAAAAGCGAGGGCGGAAAAGACGCCGGCAAAAAATATCAATATTTTTTTCTGTTTTTTGATGTAATGAATAATAAGCAACAAGGTCAATAATCCCAGAACATAACGCATCCCTCCCCAAAACGTGAATACGACCCTAGGAAATGTCCTGGCGATAAGAACGAGACTCATTAGATAAAGGACCAAACGACTTTTGTAGATCTCTTTCGCGATAATAATGCAGATAATCAATGTCAATACGGTGCCCACATAAAAGTAAGAGGAAAGGACACTGACGGTTTCGCCGAACCAGTGCATGAGAAGGGCCGGCACATAGATCTCAAAAGGTCCCCTCAAATAAAAAAAATCGCGATAAGGCAGCTGCCCGTCTAATATGGCATTAATGCCCGGAAGGTATATTCCTAGTTCAAAGGTATTGATCTTACCCCAAAGAAAAT
>JAGYNW010000366.1 GCA_018399915.1 Candidatus Omnitrophota bacterium | reverse complement strand
GCTTTTAGAGAGCTGTTACCGTCGCTCTTTGGAAGTCGCCTGCGGAAAGGAAGATGTCCATTCGATCGCCTTTCCCTGTATTAGTACCGGGGTGTATGCCTTTCCCAAAGAGATCGCGGCCGAGATCGCGGTAACCACGGTACAAACATGCTTGAAGGAAATGCCGCAGATCGAAAAGGTGATCTTTGCCTGTTTTGATCCTGTGGATTACACGATCTACGAGGCCTTGCTCGCCTAAGGGCGCTGGCGCATTGTCAGCGGTCAGGTTGTTGGATACCGGGGAAGAACCGTTTCCGTTGGCTGATCGCGTCTTTTGGTATATAATGGGGCTGAAGCCAAGGGGCCAGGCATAAAAGAGAAATAAGGGAAGCGCTTACTATGAACGAGTGGGCGGTCTTCCTGAGATAAACGAGGTTAAGCCAAGGAGGAAAAAAATGGATTGTCCTGTTTGTAAGAATACTATGGTGGAAAAAGATTTTGGTGGGGTTATGGTAGATGTGTGCGCTAATGGCTGTAAAGGCATGTGGTTTGATTGGCTGGAATTATCC
Organism: Candidatus Omnitrophota bacterium; assembly: GCA_018399915.1. Lineage (GTDB taxonomy): Bacteria > Omnitrophota > Gorgyraeia > Zapsychrales > Zapsychraceae > M55B153. Next base: position 862 of record JAGYNW010000366.1, on the reverse strand, counting down.
AAGCTGGATGAAACGCATGAGGGCGCGGGCCAGGCTCTGGCAGAGGCCTTGATGAGCGAGCGGGTCAAGGATGATGGCAGGGACCGCATTGCCTGCCCCAAATGTCAAAAACCGATGTTGCCGCATTTGTATCAATCCTCGAAAGAAGTCACGGTGGATGAGTGTTATCTCTGTGGCGGGTTTTTCCTTGATGCCGGCGAGCTGAAGATTATCAAAGAAAGCTTTATGTCCGAAGAAGAGCGGGACAGCTTCGTGCAAAGTCTGATTAACAGCGATGTGCCGGAATATTCTGAGGCGATCGAAGACCTGCAGAAGAATCAAGAACGCACGCAGGCGATCAAAAAAATGACCCGGTTCTTACGGCCTTCCGCTTTTGTCCGCAATATCGTTAACCGGAACAAGACGTAAGGCGTCGGACGCCATTCACGTAACAATGTTAAGACCTTTTTTATCCTGAAGGAACTTTCCCTCATGTCAGAATCCTTTTATACCGTATCGGAGCTGAACCGTTTTATTAAAGACGTGATCAACGCGGGGTTTCCGCAGACCATCTGGGTGTGCGGAGAGATCCAGCAGTATGACCGCAACCGTGGCAAGCGGCATATCTTTTTTGAACTGGTTGAGAAGGACGCGGATTCCAGCGATATTATCGCGCGTATCGGGCTGGTCATTTTTGCCAACCGCAAAGATGTGATCGAGGGCATTCTTAAAAAAAGTGAGAATGCCTTCACGCTGAAAGACGATATCGAGGTCAAGTTTTCCTGCAAGGTGGATTTCTACGCGCCCCACGGGGCCTTGCGCCTGATCGTTGAGAATATTGACCCTACCTATACTTTGGGCAATTCTGTTTTTTATTCGTTCC
>JAGYNW010000365.1 GCA_018399915.1 Candidatus Omnitrophota bacterium | reverse complement strand
CAGAGATATTGGAATTTCTCCTGTTTTTTATAATGGCAATAGTAACTGGGCTATAGTGGTTGATGAGCCGATAAAATATGAGGATAAATATTTTGGAGACTGGTTTGCAACGGGCATAGACATAACGACCGCAGATTGGGTCATGAATGCGTTGGATGGAGAGTACGTGACGCATTCTTTCAGAAAGTGTGATAACTTTTTTGATTTGCGTAAGAATGTTTCTGTTTCTGTGGACAACACAATTTCTTTTTCAAACCTTGGCACTATAGGGATGGTCTTAGCCTTAGATAACACGGCGGGGGCCTTTTATGTTTGGCATAGGTCACTTACGGGCGGGAGACTTTTAAGATTAGACACAAATGAAGCGCAGCTGTCAAATGGTGCTATTTCAGTATCAGGAACCAATGTTACGCTTTATTCGTCTCAAATACAGTCCGCAGAATTGGATGTTTTTGCGTTTGCCCATAACACGTCCCCCCTGGGCAATGTCGTTTGTGGGGATTACACCGGAAATGGGGCAACAACCGGGCCTATCGTTTCGACCGGATGGGAACCTCAGTATATAATGATTAAGCGGTTTACAGGAGGTACAGGAGATTGGGTCGTGGTTGATTCTGAGCGGGGGATATCGGAGGCGGGAGATGATGCAGTGATCAGGATAAATACCAGTGATGCCGAAACATCTGAAAATTTACTAAAAGTCAATAATAATGGATTTCAGATTACGTCAACCAATACAGACGTAAATGCTAACGGGTCCCAATACATTTACATGGTAATACATTAGAGGTGATTATGGAAATATACAGCCCAAAAGAAGACAGAGAAATTTCAGAACAAGAGTTCCGCCGGATGTTCCCTACCACTTCATTCCCGGCAACCCTTACGGCTGATGTGGTGAAAAAATACAAACATGAGCCTTTAACCAAAGATCCAGTCCCCGAACATGACGCTGACCTCGAAACAGTGAAGCCCCAAATTGTTGCAACAAAAGATGGGTTTAAAAAAACATATATTGTGGGGGCAAAGCCGCTGTCACCTGCCGAAAAAGGCAACATCACAAAGGCCAAGAACGCGCAGAAAAAACAAGCCGACCTGATGTCCTTAAAAGACGCTTACAGAAAGCATGTTTATTCCGTGTTCGATATTGAACAGATCGCATTGATAGCGACACTGTACCCTGCCATGACAGCGGATCAAATGGTAAAGGCAAATACTGTAATTGCCTGGCTTAAGGCTTGCTTAAGCTATTATTTGAATCAGAAAAAGCAAATTAAGAGTGGCATTGTTTTCAGCGACGATTTTCAACAATATCCCCCACCTGAAATTTCTTTTAAAGATTTAATATAGTATTTTTAAAAAAACAAATTTCTGATATTGCGTGGTAAATTTTCTGATATTGCGTGGCGCGTTACA
>JAGYNW010000364.1 GCA_018399915.1 Candidatus Omnitrophota bacterium | reverse complement strand
TCGATTCGGCTGATGTTTGGGCTCATCCTGAATTCTACAAGTTAGATGAAAATTATAATCCTACCCTGGTTTCGGGCGTTCCCCCGGATTATTTTAGCAAGACCGGACAGCGCTGGGGTGACCCTGTCTATGATTGGGATAAGTTAAGAGAAAGCAATTATCAGTGGTGGGTGGATCGGATGGAGCATAATTTGAAATTATTTGATCTTGTTCGGATCGATCATTTTCGCGGATTGATCGCTTTCTGGCAAATTCCGGCCAGTGAAGAAACAGCGGTTAATGGGCAATGGTGTGAAGTCCCGTGGCAGGATTTTTTTGGAGCCATATTGAGGCGCATTCCCCGGGAAGGAATTATCGCTGAAGATCTGGGATTGATAACTGATGATGTAAAGGACGCTATGCAGCAACTTGGTTTCCCGGGCATGAAGATCTTGCTTTTTGCTTTTAACGGAGATATGAAAACGCATCCATATCTTCCGCATAATTTTTCAGAGAATACCATAGTTTACACCGGAACCCATGACAACAACACTGCCGTGGGATGGTTCCGCAAAGATGCGACGGAGGAAGAAAAGAAAAATTTATTTGCGTATACACACAAAGAATTTAATGATCAAGATATTCATTGGGGGCTTATTGAAATGGCCATGAATTCGAGAGCCAATCTTGCCATTATTCCTGTGCAAGATATCCTTGGTCTGGGAGAAAAGAGTAAGATGAATAAACCTTCTACTTTGAGTGAGGAAAACTGGGCTTGGCGGGTGGCCCCCAAAGCGTTAACGCCGAAAGTCTCTAAAATATTAAAAGAATATACGGAAAAGGCCGGTCGTTAAGAAGATATTGCCAAATACTTTTTAAAGACGATTTTCAAATTATGAAGTTTTGAGCTATTGACAAATTAAAAATCTGTTGCATACTTTATATACATAAAATTTTCATTAAGAAACCTTCCCCAAGTTCCTAGTTTTAGTTCATCTTTTAATGAACTTCATACTCCAGCCACGGAGGAATGAATAGGGAAATATTCATCCATACAATTTGGAGGTAGTTTTTATGCGCTCTATCAAGAGAAATGTCTTGTGCCGCATGTTTTTGTCAGCTTTAGTTGGTTTGATAAGCTTTTCCCTCATCCTGGGCCCTAACACGGTATACGCGCAATCCGCCTTGCCCTTGCCTGTACCCGGCAGCATGGTAATGCCGACCGGCAGCTTTGTTCCGGTAATGCTTAAGGGCATGACCATCCATCCTGAGGATCCTCTGAAATTTGACTTTATTATTGATAGCGGCAATGCAGATTTTGAAACCACAGGGCAGGGGGCTAACCTGTCGCTTGAATCTGAATCAACCAAACTCATTAAATATTTTCTGGCCTCGTTGACGGTGCCGCAAAAAGAATTATGGGTCAATCTGTCCCCGGAAGAAAAAGA
>JAGYNW010000363.1 GCA_018399915.1 Candidatus Omnitrophota bacterium | reverse complement strand
CAAGCACAAGAAAACCTTGGGGTTTGAGGGCATAGTGCAGCATCAACAGGGCTTTATTTTGTAAAAATGTGTCAAGGTAGATAAGCAGGTTACGGCAACTGACGATGTCCATATTAGACAACGGCGGATCCACTGTTACGTCATGCCTTGCAAATATGCACAGATCACGTATGTGTTTGCTGATCTTGTAGCCCGCCTCCGTTTTTACAAAAAACCGGCGCAGACGCCCGGCGGATACCTGATCAGAAATATCACGGGCATATACCCCGGCACGCGCTTTTCCAATAAGCGCCTCACTCAAGTCCGTGCCGAAAATTTGAATGTATGGCCGCAGCTTCCTTTCTTCCATGAGCTCATAGAGAAATATCGCCAGGGAATAAACTTCCTCACCGGATGAACACGCGGGCACCCAAAGCCTTACCGGATCTTGGGATGAATATTTATTGCCAAGGAGCAAAATGACTTTTTTTCTTAATGCCGCAAATAATTGCGGATCGCGGAAGAAAGACGTAACGGGAATAAGGATATCCTTGCGCAAGACCTCGGCTTCAGCCGGATTTATTTTAAGATAGTTATAATAGTCGGCATGGTTTTCAATATTATGAAATGCCATCTGACGGGCAATGCGGCGGCTGATTGTGGCTTCCTTGTAATGAGAGAAATCCGCTCCCGTAAGATCCCGCAGTAAAGCAAGGATCCGCTTCAGGCCGTTTTGTTCCCCGTGGCTCTTAGCCGCTTTCTTTGACGGGAGACCATACCCGTGCGTGCTCATGCGCACCAGTTTTCGCGCAATCTTTCCGGGCGCCAGAACAAAATCCGCTGAGCCGCTCTTTATGACGCTTTCGGGCATGCCAAAATAATGGGCCGTCTTTTCATCCTGAACGAAAACAATGCCGCCCTTCTCTTTGATGGTTTTGGCACCCTGCGTCCCGTCAGAGCCTGTCCCTGAAAGGATAACGCCGATCGCCTTTTCTTTCTCGGCTTGTGCCAATGAAGACATAAAGAAATCGACAGGCAAATATCGGCCATCCGCACGTTTTGTCCGGGAAGTGAGCCTTAATCTCCGGCGTGAAATCGTCATGAGGGTATTGGGCGGGATAACGTAGACGTGCGCCGGCTCGACTTGTATATTATTCTTTGCTTCGCGGACATTTAAAGAAGTTTCCCTGGAAAGGATCTCGGATAATGCGCTTTTATGCTGAGGTTCCAGATGCTGGATCAACACAAAGGCCACATTGATAGTCTTTGGCAGGCACTTAAAGAAAGCGATCAACGCCTCCAGCCCACCCGCAGATGCGCCGACGCACGCTATGGAGCATAATTGATTTTTAGCCAAACTTGTATTACGCATGTTAGATAACACCATCCTGAAAACTTAAATGCTATTTTGAATTGATTGTATTATAACCCACTTTATTAATTTGCGCCACAAAAAGGGGAAATGACATGGGGAAATGGTTTAGTGATAGGGG
>JAGYNW010000362.1 GCA_018399915.1 Candidatus Omnitrophota bacterium | reverse complement strand
GCCTGCCAGTTCACTGTCCTTTTTCGTCTGGGTCTGGGCCGGCGCGATGCCGCGGGCAATGGCGTCTTTTTTCTCTTTCTCAATCTGGCGGATAACCGCCTTTGGATTTCCGGAGCCGGTTTCTAAAATAATTCGCTCTTGTGTTTTGACGTTGCCTTCATGCGCCAAAAGGTCTGCTTTAATCGCCTTATACGGCTCAATATCGCCTTTAGGCGCGCCATACCATTCGCAGGCGCATATGGCGTCCTGGTTTTCATAAAAAAACGTGGGGCCTCCGGGAATATAAAAATCTCCCATCAGCCAGGCCTCTTCCATCAGCATGTTATACGTTTTCTGAGAATTGCCGCGTCCGATATGATTGCGCCGATAGGAAAATACCCGCCAGGCCTCCAGCATTGCGGAACGAAAACCGGCATGGGAAATTCCATCCACATCGTGAAAAAGTACCGGATAAGGAACCCCGACACCGTGGGAAAAGGCTTTTTTAAGTTCATGTACAAATGGTTCAAATGTGGCTCCCGGCCGGTTGGCTGTGATGGCGTGTGGTTTTTCTCCCGTGTTGCCGTACATAATGGCGCCCGGGTCCAGCCGCTGGTACCGGGTCGTCTTGGTTGTTCCGTTGCTGGTTTCCGTATCTGAGAAGTTGCTTAAATTCTGGGCTACATCAAACGGATTGGTCGGATGCGGCATTTCAATAAAAATAGAAAAAGCAGCTGTCACAACACTTGAAACCAGCTCCGCGTCCAGAAAATCAGACAGATCTTTAAACCCTTTTACTAAAGGCTCCAGCATCGATCGGCCCCGGAACTGCTCCGGATCATCACAATAAAAATCGTGAAGAACCTGATAGCGATGGCCGCGCATGATGTCGATGCGATGAAAGTTTTTCGAATTATCGGTCAGGGTGACACCATCATCGGTACGCTTTATCCAGACGGCGATCGGTTGACCGTTGTCGTTGACCTCGACACCGTCGATTATATTGGATTGTTTTTTATCCGATGGTGTTTTCATCCGGGAGGGATGAATGACGCGTAAACGCAAGCGATAGCGACGACCGGGAGTCCTCTTCATTTGAACCAGGGTTAAAGACTCTCCAAACTGAACCAGGCATCGTTCCCATAAAAACTGAACTTCACCAAAACGGCGACCGGACGTATCGGCTGCCGGCGACCAGCGGGCAAAAACACGACGCTGGGCATTTTCTGTGTCATTGGCCAGGTCTTCATCAATACCCAGCATTTCCCCGTCCAGGGACGGGTACGGAGCCAGTCCGTCACCGATTACCGTGATCGGAAAAGTCTGAACCACACCGGCGGCGTGATAATCCGATCCGATCAGATCCTGTATGCGCGATACGATCGATTCGCGCTGACGGGTGGATTGGTCCGCTTGTAATCGCCGAGGCGACCATTTTCGCAACGATCCCGTCGTTGCTGCCGCACGCCGTGAGTAATCGTATCGCGCCGGCGGCAACGGCCG
>JAGYNW010000361.1 GCA_018399915.1 Candidatus Omnitrophota bacterium | reverse complement strand
GTAAGCGTATCCGGACCACTAATGTTATCGAACGATCATTCCGTGAAGTCAGGCGCCGTACTAAACCAATGTCTTGCTTTAACAATAACGACAGCCTTCAACGCATTATGTATGCTGTCTTTTATCGCTTAAACACAAACTGGAAGGCTAAACCCTTAGATCAATTTACACAATTTATTTGACATTACCGGGGCTATGTATACCTTTTTTTCAGATAAATCTACGGCATTTATTAAAAGGGGTTTTTATTTGTCCCCTCCCTTGCCTCCTGAAACCGTATTATTCATTGATCAGTAAGGCTAACGGAAATTCGGCACAGATATCCCCGATGAAAGAGGTCTCCTGAGAATTCAGGCTTTGCTGTGTCAGCGAGTTGAACCAATGCATGGGCATATCGGGATGCATCTCAATGCGGGTGTCTTTCCAGGTATTTTTGCCCAAGGGAAATTCTTTGTCTTTAAGGACGCGGGTCAGCAAACGCGGAGCCACGACCAAGGCCCAGCTGTTTTGATGTTTCCGGGTAAAGGCGATCACACATCCGGCGTGTTCTCCGGTAACCGTTAAGGGGATAAACTCCCCGTTAAGGAATAATTCCGGATGGGTTTGTCTTTGTCTAAGCACTTGTGCTATCAAAAAAAGTTTAATACGACCGTCCTGTCGTGTTTCAAGCAGTTCTTTGATCAGCCCTTTGCTTTGTGTTGCGATCCGGGTCTGGACCTCTGCGAGGTACTGTGCCCGGAGTTTGTAGTCAACCGGGCGCCTGTTATCCGGGTCGACCAGGCTCAGGTCCCAGAGTTCGGTGCCTTGGTAAAAATCCGGCACGCCGGGCATGGTCATTTTAAGCAGTGTTTGTGCCAGGCCGTTGTAGATGCCGATTTCTGCAAGCCTGTCCTGTAAAGGATAAAAGCTTTCCAGGAATTTATTGTCCGGGGACTGATCCAGAAGCCGTTCTACAAAAAACAGGCAGGCCTCTTCGTATTTTTGATCTGGTTTCACCCAGGCCGTGTGCGCTTTGGCTTCGCGTACCGCCTTGATGACATAATCTTTAATCCTTTTAACATATGTTTCGAAATCTTTTGGGTTGAATGGGAATGATCCCAGAAGCGTTTGATAAATAAAATATTCATCATTTTTGTCCGGCATAGGTGTGCCGCTATTTTTTTGTTTTTTGGAACGGTTGATCTTGGCCCACTGGTCAAGGTGGGATTTCCAGACCGCCGGTATTTCGGAAAGCACATTTAGCCGGGCGCGCACATCCTCCCCCCGTTTGGTGTCATGGGTGCCGGTTGCGTTAAAAGAATAGGGTATTTGCCGCGCACGTTTTTGTATAAAGGCATAGAAGTCCTCGGGTTCAAATCCCGGTAGAGCCGGATCCCCGCCAACCTCGTTGCAGGAGAGGAGTTTGTTGTAGGTGTAAAACACGGTGTCCTCAAAACCTTTGGCCATGATCGGCGCGGTAATCTGCTGGAATTTGAAAAGGAATTTCCTAAGGGCAGGGTCACGGGGGTAAGGACGGACA
>JAGYNW010000360.1 GCA_018399915.1 Candidatus Omnitrophota bacterium | reverse complement strand
ACATTAAATCTGTAGGACATTTATTTTTCCAACAACGATTTTATCGCCGCTCTCTCCTGAAGAAGCTCTTGTTCCGATTCCTTAATTTTTTTCTGTGAAAATTCATTGAGTGGCAGATCGGACACGATTTCCCAATCTTTGCCGTTACTCCTAACCGGAAAACTAAAGATGAGTCCTTTTTCGATTCCATAACTTCCATCGGAAACAACTGCCAGAGAAAACCGCTCAGCAGACGCTGTCGGATTTAATAATTTCTGAACCGTATTGATAACGGCATTCGCTGCTGAGGCCGCGGAAGAAAGTCCTCTGGCATGAATAATCGCTGCCCCCCGCTGTTGAACTTTTTGGATGAAATCCTTTTGCAGCCATTCTTCATCAGCGACCGCATCAATCAAGGGGCGGCCCTTTATCGTCGCATTGTAAAAATCCGGAAACTGTGTGGCAGAATGATTCCCCCAAATAACAAGCCCTTCAATGGCAGTCAAAGGCACCTTCGTTTTTTGAACAATCTGAGCATACGCTCTGTTTTGATCTAGCATGGTTAGCGCGAAAAAATTCCTTGGATCAATATTCCTCGCCGTTTCTTTCGCGATAAACGCATTTGTATTGCATGGATTGCCTACGACCAAAACCTTACAAGTTTTTCGGGCTGTTTGTGATAACGCCTTCCCTTGCTCTATAAAAATTTGACTGTTAATCTTAATGAGGTCCTTTCTTTCCATGCCTTTCTTGCGCGGGACGCTTCCCACCAAAAGTGCCCAATCGGCATCCGCAAATGCGACTTCCGGCGAATCGGAAACTTCGATATTTTCCAAAAGAGGAAAGGCGCAATCTTGCAACTCCATGACCACTCCTTTAGCCGCGTCGATTGCCTGAGGCAATTCCAGCAAGCTTAAGATCACTTTTGTCCCCGGTCCAAACATTTCTCCCGCTGCAATGCGGAATAATAAAGCGTATCCTATTTGTCCTGCAGCGCCGGTAACGGCGACTTTGACTCGGTTCTCTTTCATCGGCACTTCCCTTCTTCTAAATTATAAATTTTTTAATTCAACTTTGTACAATGGGATCAATCCTACCCGGGAAACCAGCGCCCCCTGATGCCAGCTTTCAATGAAATGATGCCCGATAAAATTTAAATGATAATTCGTGCGCATAAATTTTTCATATTGAAACTCCGGGTTAAAACCTGCAATCCCTGTTCCCGTGGCATAAACAGGTCTACCCCTTTTTAAAATACCATCAAGTTCTCGCTGAAAAACCAACAATTTCTGCCTGTCCGCATCGTAAAGGTCATTGGGCAAACTCAAAACATCCCTGTCCGCGTAATAGCGTACAAAAAAAGAATTGTCTCTTTCTATGATCAGCGCGTTGGCTTCTGTCTGACGGCCGACCCATTCATAAAATTCCGGCAATAACGCCCTCTTATGCCTAATGGTGAGCGGGCGAGAGACACTCAACCATGACAAAACGACCAGGAGACAAAACAATAACCCGCAGATAGCCTTTTTGATTTTTGCCTTTCTTGCCCATTGA
>JAGYNW010000036.1 GCA_018399915.1 Candidatus Omnitrophota bacterium | reverse complement strand
AAGTCTAAGGGTGTCCAAATGAATAAAGACCGCATTTTTAGTTCTGTAGTAATGATATCGTTAACCACAATTGCGATAATTAATAAATGGATTTTTATTGTTGTACTTTTAGGATTAACCATCGGCGGTCTTTATGAATTCTTTTATCTTATTAAAAAGAAGGGGATTCCGATATATAGTTATACCGGAATTGTCATCGGCGTTATTATTCCTCTTTCAACATTTTTGCAGTTTGAGCCAACCAAGGGGTGGGAGTTATTATTTATTGTTCTCGTGTTATTGATGATCTTTTTTATGCAATTTACGCGGAAGGATAATACGAACGCGATTGTAGGCATTTCCACTACACTTTTTGGCGTTTTGTATGTATCTTGGTTTTTTAGTTTTTTGATAAAGATCCGGTTTCTTTTGGATGGTCCGGCCGGCATTAAGCTATTAGGGTTTGTTTTGCTCGTAACCAAGTGTGGGGATATGGGAGCTTTGATTGTTGGGAGTAAATATGGCAAACATCCTTTGTTTCCAAGGATTAGTCCTAAGAAGACAGTTGAAGGTTCTGTTGGAAGCTTTGCTTCAAGTATACTGGCCGCTGTTTTGAGTGCGCCTTTATTGCTGCCTCAGGCACTAAATCTTTCATTATGGCACGTGGCCGCGATAGGATTGTTTTTTGGAGGTCTGGGACAAATAGGTGATTTGTCTGAATCTTTGTTAAAAAGGGATTTTAATGTAAAAGACTCCGGAAAGATGCTGCCAGCATTAGGAGGGGTTTTGGATGCGATTGACAGCATTTTATTTGTTGCTCCGGCCTTTTATTTTTATATGAGTCACATTTTACAAGCGGTTAAGCATGGCATGTAAGAATCTTGTAATTTTAGGATCGACGGGATCGATAGGCATAAATACTTTAAAGGTTGTTTCGCGTTTTCCGGAGAAATTTCGGATAATTGGTCTGACAGCCTATAATAATTCCCGCTTGCTGGAGAGACAGATAAGCAAATTTTTGCCGCGCTATGTTGCGCTTAAGCAAAAAGGCATGGATTATTTGCGGACGAAGATTGATTTAAAAAAGACAAAAATTCTTAACGTCGATTATGATTTGCCTGAGTTGGTTAGTCGCAAGGAAATAGATATTGTTGTTATCGGAATGCGTGGCAGTGCTGCTTTGCCCGCTTTTTTATCAGCAGTAAAGGCGGGAAAGATAGTTGCGCCGGCAAATAAAGAAGCACTTGTTATTGCCGGAGATGCTATTATGCGTCAAGCTAAGGAAAATGGTGCTACGATAGTTCCTGTGGATAGTGAACAAAGTGCAATCTTTCAGTGTTTGGAGGGAAGGAACACGAAGGATTTAAAGAAAGTCATTTTGACGGCATCTGGAGGCGCATTGTTGGATGTGCCTTACGAGGAATTTGGAAAATTAACGGTTGAAGAGATATTAGACCATCCTCGTTGGAAAATGGGAAAAAAGATCACGGTAGATTCAGCGACCTTAATGAATAAAGGTTTTGAGGTTATCGAGGCCGCACGGTTGTTTGGATTAAGAGCCGATGAGATTGAAATTCTTGTTCATCCGCAGGCCATTATCCATTCAATGGTTGAATTCCGGGATGGCTCAATTTTAGCGCAGTTAGGGGTAACCGATATGCGGCTACCTATTCAGTACGCGTTAAGTTATCCGGAAAGATGGGAAAGTCCTTTGCCGCGATTGGATTTTATCCGGGAAGGTCCATTTACTTTTATGCGCCCTGATTTGAAGAAATTTCCTTGTTTGGAGCTTGCGATTGAGGCTTTAAAAAGAGGGGGCACATTGCCGAGTGTTTTAAATGCGGCTGATGAAGAGACAGTTGCGGCTTTTTTGAACAAAGAAATTTCTTTTTTGGATATTTATAAAGTTATCACAAAAGTATTGAGAAAACATAAGGTTCAGGATGACCCTGAGCTTGATGATGTATTAGAGGCAGATGCGTGGGGCCGGGGTGAAGCCCGTCGATTAATTGATAAAGATAAAAAAGTTTAAAGCCAATTCGGGAGACATAATAGAAAATGTTTTTAGAAAATATTTTATCAGGTTTTCAAAGTACCGGAATTTTTATTATTATTATCAGTATTCTTATCTTGGTTCACGAATGGGGCCATTTTATTACAGCCAAGAAAATGGGTGTTGTTGTTGAAAAGTTTTCATTAGGGTTTGGCCCGAAATTGTTTTCCAAGGTTTATAATGGGACGGAATATCTCCTATGTTTAATCCCTTTAGGGGGATATGTAAAAATGGCAGGGGATGAGAGGGACGAGTGCACCGGTGCCAAAGGCGAATTTCATTCTCAGTCAGTGGGCAGAAAGTCTTTAATTGTTTTTAACGGCCCGGTTGTCAATTATCTGTTGGCCTATGTATGCCTCGTGCTTGTATTTGTCTTTGGATATCAGGATGTCCCCGCTAAAATTAATGACATGATAAAGGGATATCCCGCCCAAGAATATGGATTGCAATTAGGAGACGAAATTATTCAGGTGAATTCAAAACCGGTCTACGGTTGGACGGAATTGACCAACACTATATCTGATGTTAAAACAGATCAAATACATTTGACCATTTTGAGGGACGGAGAAGAGATTACCAAGGAAATAACACCTGAGGTGGAGGTGAGAAAAAATGTTTTTGGTCAGCAGCAGGAAACGAAAGTTATTGGGATCCTTCCCTATGCAGCCGAAATAGGTGATTTGAGCAAGGACGGTCCTGCCCAGGCCGCGGGTTTGCAAAAAGGGGATATCATTGTTCGGATTGATTCTAAACCGATAGAAGGTTGGACCCAATTGCAACAGGCTATTGAAAATTCGGAGGGAGAATCCATTCAAATCGAATTTTTACGTGAAGGAAATTTATTGAGTCGTTCAATCGTCCCAGAGGTTATTGCCAAAAATATAGATGGAGAAGAAAAAGAAGTGAGAATTATCGGGATTTCACCGGCTCAGGATATCGCAATCTATCGATTTGGTATTTTTGAATCTATTGGGAGAGGTTTTAATAAACTGATAGAGATAACGGTATTAACGTACAAAGCGTTTTATTATATGATAACGGGAGCGATGTCCCCGAAGGAATCGGTAACGGGTCCCATAGGGATCTTTTATTTTGTTAAGTCAGCGGCCGAAACAGGTTTCTCCCAAGTTTTGTTTGTTTTGGGATTAATTAGCGCCAGTTTAGCTATATTTAATTTGTTGCCGATAATTCCTTTGGATGGTGGACACCTGTTTTTGTTTTTAATAGAAAAGATCCGAGGCAAAGCATTGCCTCCGAGGGTGGAAGACGCAATTATGCGGACAGGTTTTAGCTTGATCATGCTGTTGGCGCTTTTCATATTTTATACGGATTTTGTCAGATTTGGATGGATTGAGAATTTAAAACAGCTTTTTAATTAATCGTATAATTATGTTGAATCAAGGATACGAGGAGAAAAAATGTTAAACGAGGAATTTAGAAATGAGGTAAATAAGTTTTTGATCAGTGAAACAGATTTTTTGAGGATCAAAGACAATCTTTCAGAAGATCAATTGCGGGCTTTTGTCGATCAAGCGATTTTACAGCTGTGCAAACAAAGAGGGATTAAGTTAGAGCTTGAACAAAGGGCAGAGATCATCCGGACAATGGTAAGTGCTGTGGTTAGTTTGGGCCCTATCAGACCTTTGATGGATGATAAAAGTATAACAGAGATTATGGTCAATGGGGCTAAACAGACATATGTGCAGAGAGAGGGTAAACTTGAAAAAACAGATATTGCTTTCGATGATAATGCCCATTTAATGCATACGGTTCAAAAGATTTTAGCTGGCGCCGGAACGAACAAGCGTATAGATGAATCGTCGCCCTATGTTGATTTTTCTTTGCCGGATGGGTCACGGGTTAATATTATTATTCCACCGCTTTCTACCCAAGGACCTGTCATGACCATAAGGAAATTCCGCGATGACATTACTCAAGTTGAAGATTTGGTGACATTAGGTGAAATTGATGATTATATCGCACAATTGCTCATTTCTGCGATGAGGTCAAAACTGAATATCGTTTTTTGCGGTGCCACAGGCGCTGGTAAAACAACAGCTTTGAATGTGTTTTCAAAACACATCCCGGAAGATGAAAGGATTATAACGATTGAGGATACGCCCGAATTATTGCTTGTTCAAGAGCATGTTGTCAATCTTTTGACCAAGCCGGCAAATATCGAAGGTAAAGGCGAAATTACTATGCGGGATTTGTTTATTAATTCTTTGCGAATGCGTCCCGACAGGATCATCATTGGAGAAGTTCGTTCCGGGGAAATGTTAGACCTTATCGAATCTATTAGTAGTGGACATAGTGGTTCATTGGCTATTGTGCATGCGGAAACCCCGGAAGATTGCTTTAACCGAATGGTTACTATGATGCTTATGACAGGCATCCGATTGAGTGCTGAGGAGATCCAGAAACAGGTCGCCAGGGCCATTGACCTTATGGTCCATATTGGTCTGCATGTTGATGGGAAAAGGCGAGTGGAATATGTCACTGATCTGAGGTGGGATCCTGAGCAGAAAAAAGTCGTTTTTCACGATATCATAAAATACAAGACATTAAAGAAGACGCAAGAAGGCGCAATTGAAGGAGAATGGATTCGAGATAAATCTTTACCGTCATTCTTGGATAAGTATAAAAAGAGAAGAATCCCGATTCCTGAGGGTTTGTTTGAATCAGAGGAAGAGTAAAAAAACATGAAATGGACGCAATTTTTTATACCTACATTGAAAGAAGTTCCGCAAGGAACTGAAGCGATCAGTCATCAATTGCTTTTACGATCAGGACTGGTGCATATGCTCACATCTGGCGTATATTCCTATCTGCCTTTAGGCTTGAGGGTCTTGAGAAATATTGAGAAGATCATCCGCGGTGAGATGAACAAAGCAGGTGCTGTGGAACTTTTTTTGCCCTGTTTGCAACCCATTGACCTTTGGAAGCAAACAGGAAGAGACCAGGTTCTTGATGATGTTATGATCAAATTTAAAGATGGGAAAAACAGGCCGATGTGCTTAGGCCCTACGCATGAAGAGGTGATTACCGATTTAGTTAAGAATTTTGTGCAGTCTTACAAACAACTTCCTTTAAATCTTTATCAGATCCAGACAAAATTCAGGGATGAATTAAGACCGCGATTTGGTATCGTACGCGCTTGCGAATTTATCATGAAAGATGCGTATAGTTTTGATAAAGATATGGCAGGCTTGCAACGGAGTTATGAATTGATGCGAAAAGCTTATATTCAGATCTTTGAAGAGTTGGATCTGGACGTAATTGCGATATCCGCAGATTCAGGGGCAATGGGCGGGAAATTATCGCATGAGTTTATGGTTCCGGCCTCTATTGGAGAGGATACGGTGGTTATGTGTTCTGATTGCAATTTTAAGGGGGGCAAAAAAGAATCTCTGTGCCAGGGAGTTATATGTCCAGAATGTCAGCAAGGGACTTTGAGTGAGACTGTGGCGATAGAGTTGGGGCATATTTTTCAACTCCAGACAAAATATAGTGATGCACAACAAGCTTTATTCTTGGATGAAACAGGCAAGCAAAAACCTATAGTAATGGGATGCTATGGGATTGGTGTCAGTCGTGTTCTTGCGGCTATAGTTGAGATCCATAATGATGAAAAGGGCATTATTTGGCCGGAAAAAGTAGCTCCTTTTGATATCGAGATATTGCCTTTATCGGGCAAGAAAGAGGAGGATTCAGAAATCCATGAATTGTCAGAAAACTACTATAAAGAACTCACGTCTTTAGGATATGAGGTCTTGATTGATGACCGGAATGAATCCGCAGGTCGAAAATTTAATGATGCCGATCTGATCGGGATTCCGCTACGAGTTACTATCGGCAGAAGGAATTTAAAAGAAGGCAAAGTTGAAATTAAAAGAAGGAGGACCCCGGACGGGATACTCGTCGACAAAGAAGAGGCCATTAGTAAAATTTCCCAAATTTTGAAAAAATGATTATTGAAGAAGATAAGCGACGAATGGAAAAAGAGATCCTTAAAATGGTTGATGAATTGAGCCTGGATCTTGTTGAATTTACCATGAAGATGAGGGGGCGTACCGTCTTCATTAATGTATTAGCGGACAGATTGACTGGTGGAATCACAGTTGATGAATGTTCCAGACTGAATAAAAGAATTAATCGGTATATTGAAGAACAAGGCTTATATGGTGATGATTTTGCTGTTGAAGTATCATCCCCAGGTCTGGATAGGCCATTGACGACGGTGCGAGATTTCTTAAGAGTCCAGGGGAAACCCGTTGTTTTTTACTTGCAAGAGCCTTTTCTCGGCAAAAAAGAGTATTCAGGGGAAATTCTAAGGGTCAACAAAAATATCGTTACGATTAAAGTAAAAGATGAAGAAAAATCAATACCGTTTGAAAAGATTAATAAGGCGGTTCAAATATTATTAGGATAGGAAGGAAAAAATGATGGATATTAAAGAATTATTGATTATACTTGAGCAACTAGAAAGAGATAAAGGCATCGACAAGGCGGTTCTTATTGAAGCCGTAGAAAGCGCAGTTGCCTCGGCAGCTAAGAAATTATGGACGGTTGATAAGAACGAGGAAGTGGAAGCGGAGTTAAACGTAGAAAGCGGAAAATTGCTTGTTTTTGCTGGTGGAGAAGAAATCCGTTCACAAGAGTTTGGACGCATTGCCGCGCAGACAGCAAAACAAGTTGTTATTCAAAAGATTCGAGAGGCAGAGAAAGATGTGATCTTTAAAGAATATCATTCGCGCATAGGGGACATTATTAACGGAAGTGTCTATCGGTTTGAAAGGGGTAATATTATCATTGATTTAGGAAAGGCCGATGCCATTATCCCGAAGAAAGAACAATCAGATAAAGAAGAATTCCGTCAAGGTGACAGAATCAGAGCCTATATTTTAGATGTGAGAAGAGAAAATAGGGGACCGCAGATTATTTTGTCGCGATCACATCCCAATTTTGTAAAGCGTTTATTCAAGCTGGAAGTTCCTGAAATCTTTGAAGGAATCGTTGAAATAAAATCAATATCCCGGGATGTTGGCGAACGAACAAAAATATCCGTATATTCCAAGGATGAAAAGGTGGATTGTGTGGGGGCCTGTGTAGGGATGAGAGGTTCACGCGTTAAAAATATTGTCAATGAGTTGCAAGGGGAGAAGATTGATATTGTTAGATATTCTTCCGATATCAAAGAATATATCCAAGCGGCTTTATCTCCGGCTGAAATATCCCAAATTCAATTTAATTATGATGCTCAAAAAGCGAATATTATCGTAGCGGATGATCAGCTTTCACTGGCTATCGGGAAAAAAGGACAAAATGTGCGATTGGCGAGCCAATTGGTAGGGTGGGAGCTGGATATTTTTTCTTTTGAGCAGTGGAATAAGGCGCAAGAAGAACATAAAACAGAGCAAGAGGAAGAGGGCATTTCGGATGTAGGCCAAGTTATCTCTGAAGAGCCAGAGGTAAGTTCTGAAGATGTTTCGAAGCCAGAGATGGGAGAAGCTTCTGGGTTGCAAGAAGAATCAGAATCCGGAAATACCGCTAACCAGGACACAGAACCTTTGGATACACTTGAGGTTGATCAGGAAGAAAGAGCAGAAAAAACGGACATGAATAATGATGGGGAAGAATTGGTTGCGGACGCAGCAGAAGAGCCATCATCTGAAGAACAAGAACCAGATATGCAGGAAGAGGATGAAGAAAAATTAGAGGATCCTGCTGCCGATGTGATTGCTGAGCCTTCGCAGGAAGATGAGGATTCAGAAGAAGAAAAGGAAAAAAAAGAGGATGACTGATCGTATATGCTGAGGCGCACAATTTGACAGGGTTAAGGCGATTATGTACAATTAAGTCATTATTGCTATAAGTTGTATATATATTTATAAGAATACTGATTATGTAAATCATAGAAGGAATATATTATGAAAGTACACGAACTTGCATCTGAGTTAAATACAACAAGTAAAACGATATTAGCAACATTGAAATCTTTAAAATTAAAAGCAAAGGACAAAGATCAGGATCTCAATGTGGCTGTTATTTCTGTTTTGCGAAGGGAATTTCAAACTAAGAATATACCTACTCTTCCGGAAGAGCCCAAGGAAGAGAAAAAAACTAATAAAACCGTTTCTAAGACAAAAGAAAAAAAGAAGCCAGCTAAAAAAAGATCGTCTTTATCACAACAAGACTTGGATGAATCTCCCGCTACGGATGAAAAAGAATCAGCTCCGGCCGCAAAGGTAACAAAAAAGAAATCTGTTGCAAAGAAAGCGGTTAAGCCCAAAAAAGGAGAAGCTCTCAAGGAGGAAGAAAATATTGAGAGCCAAAAAGGCGACAAAGAAAAGGTAAATAAGGTCAAAACGGCAGCAGACAAACAACCTGTGAGCGCAAAGGCTCCATCAAAGTCGAAGCGGACTGTAAATATTACAGATGAACCAGTGATCACGCTAAAACCTTTAGGCCGTAAAAAGAAAAAGGCTACTGATGTGACGGATAAGGCGGGCTCATCTCTGCCGAGTTCAAAGCAAAAAGAAACACCCGCAAGGGAAAAGGACATTGGCAAGCAGTCCCTTCCTGAAAGAGCCGAAGATGCTGAAATTCAAGAACGCGCAAAAGAAAAAGAGGAAGTTTATGATCCGAGTTTACCCAGCCTGGAAATTAATGTTCCGATCACTGTTAAAGATTTTTCTGTAAAATTGCAACAAAAACCAAGTGTTCTTCTTAAGCATTTAATGAAGATGGGGATATTCGCCCATATCAATCAAAGTTTAGGTTCGGATATTGTTTCAAAAGTCTCCAAGGATTTTGGATTTAATCTTGCCAAAATTTTAACGCAGGAGGAACAGATTGTCGAGGTGCATAAGCGTGAGGAAGATGATGAGAAATCCTTAGTGTCCAGATTTCCTGTGGTAACATTCATGGGCCATGTTGACCATGGTAAGACTTCATTGTTAGATAAGATCCGTAAAAGTGAAATTGCTGATGGGGAGCATGGAGGGATAACTCAGCATATGGGCGCTTATTCTGTTAAGAGTTCAAAGGGAAGGATAACTTTTCTCGATACTCCCGGACATGAGGCCTTTACGGCAATGCGTGCCAGGGGAGCTCATATAACGGATTTGGTCGTGCTTGTTATTGCTGCGGATGAAGGGATTATGCCACAGACTGTTGAAGCCATTGATCACGCCCGGGCAGCCAATGTATCCATTGTGGTTGCTTTAAACAAGATTGATAGGCGTAATGCAGATGTTGATCGGGTGAAGAAACAGTTAAGCGAACATGATTTGATGCCCGAAGACTGGGGAGGGAAAACAGTTGTTTGCGGAGTTTCAGCGATGACGGGAGAAGGCATTGATCATCTTTTAGAGATGATCGCGCTGGAATCAGAGATGCTTGAATTAAGAGCGAACCCCGATAAAAAAGCATCAGGCATTGTTGTGGAGGCGCATTTAAGTCAAGGTAAAGGTGCGGTAACAACATTGATCGTGCAGAGTGGGACTTTGCGGGAAGGTGATATCATTATTGTCGGTCCTTATTATGGTAAGGTCCGAGCTATGTTTAATGATTTGCAAAATACCATCAAAGAGGCTGGCCCTTCAATGCCATTGGAAATGTTGGGGTTATCTGATGTCCCTGATGCCGGGGAGATGTTTTATGTTGTTGATGATGAAAAACAGGCAAAAGAAATAACTTTTCAGAGACAGGAAGAGTTAAAAAATATTCGATTGCAAGACAAGCAAAAAATCACCTTAGTGGATTTTTATTTACAACTTCAAGAAGGTGCCATCCGGGAATTGAATGTTATTCTTAAGTCAGATGTCCAGGGTTCGGTTGAAGCCTTGAAAGACTCTCTGGAAAAAATACCGAGTGATAAAGCCAAGATTAAATTTATCCATGTGGGGGTGGGAGACGTTAATGTTTCAGATGTTCTGTTGGCGGTCGCTTCTCAGGCCATTATTATCGCTTTTCATGTCGGGATAGGATCTAAGGCGCAAGAGCGGCTCGAAATTGATCCTGTTGATGTTAGAGAATACCGTATTATCTATGATGCGGTCAATGATATCAAAAATGCCTTGGAAGGGTTATTGGAAGCCAAGATCAAAAAGCATTTGATTAGCCGGATAGAAGTGCGGGAAGTCTTTAAGCTCTCTAAGCAGGGCATTGTCGCAGGGTGTTATGTGCAGAAGGGCAAAGTGCGCCGCAAACTAAATGCGGACATTATCAGAAATGGAGAGATTATTTGTACAAGCAAGATCTCTTCATTGAAGCGGTTTAAAGACGATGTTAAAGAGGTTACCGAAGGAATGGAATGCGGGATAACAATTGATAAATTTGATAAATTTCAAGTCGGGGATTTAATTGAAGCCTATGAAATTGAACAAATTGCTCAAAAATTATAATATTCCTTCGTTTGCAGGGCAGCCAAGTTTTTATCAATTCATTATATTTCCAACCTAAAAAGCTAAGTCTGTATTATGAAAAAAGTTATTTTTAGTGGAATGCGTCCAACCGGAAAACTTCACCTGGGGCATTTAGTGGGAGCGCTTAATAACTGGTTAGACCTTCAGGAAGAATATGAGTGCGTTTTTTCCATTGTTGACTGGCATGCTTTAATGGGCGAATATGAACAGACTCAAAATCTTCAGCAAAACATTCTAGATATGGCCATCGACTGGATTGCTTGTGGGATTGATCCAGATAAATCCACGCTTTTTGTCCAGTCTGAGATCCCTGAGCATCTTGAACTCAGCATGGTCTTTTCCTGTATAACCCCATTGGGTTGGCTCGAGCGAAATCCGACATATAAGGAACAATTAAGAGAGATTAAAAGCCGTGATCTTCAAACGTATGGTTTTTTGGGGTATCCGGTCTTACAAACAGCAGATATTCTGCTTTACAAGGCGAATGCCGTTCCGATTGGAGAGGACCAACTTCCGCATATAGAATTAGCCAGAGAAATTGCGCGAAGGTTCAATCATATTTTTCAACAAGAGTATTTCCAGGATTGTGATGCTATTCTGACGCAAACGCCACGATTATTGGGTATTGACGGTAGAAAAATGAGTAAAAGTTATGATAACGCAATTAATTTATCAGATTCAGCTGAGATCGTAAGCAAAAAAGTTAAGGGAATGATTACGGATCCGGCCAGGATAAAATTAACAGATCCGGGGCATCCGGAAATATGCAACGTATATAGTTATTATAAAGTTTTTTCACCTGGCAAAACTAAGGAAGTTCATGATTGGTGTGTTAACGCGGATAAAGGATGTACTGGGTGCAAAAAAATATTGGCAGAAGTCTTAAATGAGATGTTAGCGCCGATCCAGGAAAAGCGAAAAGATCTTGAAGGAGATAAATCAAGGATCAAAGAGATTCTTAAAAAGGGAAAGGTCAAGGCCAAGAACATCGCATCCAAAACCATATCAGAAGTCAAGAGCATTGTTTTAGGCGCAGAAAATGAGTTATAAATTAAAATTGGATATATTCGAGGGGCCTTTAGATCTGTTGCTTTATCTGATCAGAAAGAATGATCTAGATATAAGTCGGATCTCTATAGCGGAGGTAACCGAGCAATATATGCAATATATTGAAATGATGAAAATGCTTGACTTGAATATTGTCGGGGATTTTCTTGTAATGGCCGCAACGCTCATGCAGATCAAGTCGCGCATGCTTTTGCCTCCGGACCCGGCTGGGATAGAGCCCGAGGAAGAGAATCCGGAAGAAGAATTAGTAAAGCGATTGACCGAATACAAGCGTTTTAAGCAGATTGCGGAATCATTAAAAGAGAAAGAAATTCAACGTCAAAGTTTGTTTTCCCGCATACCGGATGAAGAAAAGATCAAGAAGATCAAAGAAGATTCCAAGGAATACTATTTTGAAGCTAATCTTTTTGATCTTATTAATGCTCTAACTGAGGCACTTAATAAAGACAATACAGAAGTTACGCACAATGTTGTGCGTGAAGAATTTACTGTAGAACAGAAAGTCCATGATATCCTTCATCTCCTTATTGATAAAACGGCGGTAATCCTCCAGGGGTTATTTAGTAAGTGCAAGGCCAAAGATGAAATCATTGTTACTTTTTTAGCTGTGCTGGAATTAATACGGCTTAAGGAAATTAGAATTACTCAAAAAAGGATATTTGGGGATATTGAGATTATGCGCAATAAGGATAACATGGTCCCGTTAGATAAAAATGGATGATAAAGATATTATTCGCAGTCACGAATCCGATGAAGATCAGGTCTATAGTCTGTCTTTGCGACCTGTAGAGATTAAGGATTTTGTGGGTCAAAAGGATGTTATTGCCAACATAGATGTCTCGATCAAAGCGGCTAAACAGAGAAGTGAGCCGATTGAACATATCCTTTTTTCCGGTCCGCCTGGTTTAGGAAAAACTTCCCTTGCCAACATAGTCGCACATGAGATGGGATCCCGGCTCACGATTACTTCCGGTCCTTCAATTGACCGGGCCGGTGATCTGATCGGCATTTTAACCAATTTAGAGTTCGGCGATGTTCTGTTCATTGATGAAATTCACCGTTTGTCCAAGGCCGTTGAGGAATTTTTATATCCTGCTATGGAGAATTTTAAGATTGATTTTATCGTCGATAAAGGACCTTATGCGAAAACCATCAATTTTAATCTGAAACCATTTACTTTGATTGGAGCCACAACCCGTAGCGGTTTATTGGCCTCGCCGTTGAGAGACCGATTTGGCATTTTTCATCATCTAGAGTTTTATCAACAAAAAGATCTCAGTGAGATTATTTTAAGGTCAGCTCAAAAATTAAATGTATCGGTGGATAAAGAGGCAGCAGAAGAGATCGCACGAAGGTCTCGCGGGACACCCCGCATCGCGAACCGCTTGCTGCGAAGAGTAAGGGATTTCGCACAGGTCAAGACAGACAATGGCCAAATCGATAATGAGATTGTATTGAAGTCGATGTTGACCTTGGGGATTGATGATAGGGGCTTGGATGAGATCGCACGGAAATTTTTGAAAGTGATCAATTTGCATTATAAGGGAGGGCCCGTGGGTATTGAGACATTGGCTGCGACCTTGAACGAGGAGGTGGACACACTTGAAGATGTGGTTGAGCCGTATTTGTTGAAGATCGGATTTCTCAAACGCACTCCCAGAGGCAGGGAATTGACCCATTTAGGAAAGAAGCATATTGTTGATCAGGCTAACCCTCGCGAATCTATTCAGCAGGAATTTTTATAATCCTCTCGCTAACTCCGAAAATATGATGTTAGAATAATGTCTAAAATCCTTATAGTTGTCGGATTCATTT
>JAGYNW010000359.1 GCA_018399915.1 Candidatus Omnitrophota bacterium | reverse complement strand
ACCATATGGCATAGATGCCTCCCAGACCGATAACAACAAAAATCATAGGAAAAAGAACCCCTAACCCTATCCAAAGATTGCCCCGGTGCAAGACCGCTTCTTCAGGATCCCGGGGATTAACATAACAAATATGCCGGGTTCCCGGTTCATACGGCTGCAACCGCGCACTGGCTTTCGCATAGTCCGAGAATGTGGCCTGTTTCCGCTGATAACGGGTTGATACATAATGCCGCCCATTCCTGGCATACACATATTCCACGTTCAAACGGTAAGGATTCTCTTGCGTCTGTTCGGTCACCACCTCACTTGCGACAATACGGCACTCTTCTTTATCCCAGGCATAGGTCTGCAAATTAAAGACAAATTCTTTGGCTATAAAAAACACAAAAAGGCTTCCCATTGCCAAAAAAACGGCAAAGAACAAACTGCCGATAATTTTTCCTGCAATATTCTTCATAGAGATAACTCTTTATTCTGACAAACAGGTCGCGGCTCTGGTCGCGATCAAATTCACACCCAGATCCAAAAAATTCGCAACTACGATATCTCCGCAATCAACCGGCACGGAGAGCTTTACCCCCCGGATCGCGTTCATGGCATCAAAAATCCTGACCTTCGGGATAGGCTTATCCGTCTTTACGGGTACTATGCGCAAGGATAACCCCTCAGCCACTACCGAGCTGGTAAGTGTGCGCACAGGATTGACACATTCTTCCTGGGCATAAGACTCACCTTTGCCACACCGGTTTCCGGTCACCCGGACCACGGTCCCTTCCCCCATCTCCACGGTCAAGGAACAACCCTGGGGGCATTCAATACATGTGATTTTTTTTATTGTCATCGAAATCTTTTTTTCAGTTACTGCGCAAATACGCGGCAGCCGCAGCCCCGGCCTTTTCGCTTTCTTCGGTGACTGAATCAACCAGGTCGTAAACTTTGCTCGCATTCCCGCAAGCAAAAACCCCGTCAACGGAAGTTTGACATCCATCGACACTTACCGGCGTATTGGTTTTGGCATCCATGACAACGCCGGCCATTTCCAATAATTCATTTTCCGGGATCAAGCCTGCCGATATCAGGACCGTATCACAAGAAAGTGAAAATTTGCTGCCGGCAATAGGAGCGAAATGCTCATCAACCTTCACGATCTCAACGGCGGCAACACGATCACAGCCCTCTATACGGGAAATCTTATGACTGAGAAATAAAGGAATATCAAAATCTTCCAGGCACTGAGCCACGTTACGCAGCAATCCTTTACTTTGCTGTTGAATCTCAACGACTGCCCTGACCCGGCTCCCTTCAAGAGTAAGACGCCGGGCCATGATCAAGCCGATATCGCCGGAACCAACGATAACGACCTCCTTCCCCGGGAGGAGGCCTTCAATGTTGATCAGTTTTTGCGCCAACCCCGCAGGAAATATTCCGGACGGACGGGTGCCCGCGATATGGATCATTTGACGCGTCCTTTCCCGGCATCCCGTGGCCATGATGACGGCCCTAGCCTGAACTTCGGTTAAACGGCCGGGCTTAAGATATACTAAT
>JAGYNW010000358.1 GCA_018399915.1 Candidatus Omnitrophota bacterium | reverse complement strand
ATCTATGACATTACGTTATCATTATTCAATTGTTGCCAGTTTTTTGTTTTTAGGCTTGGGGATCGCGCTCTTGTTTTTTGGTTACGATTTTTTAGTCCTGCACGAGGTGGTCCGCGAAGCAGAAGCCCCGCCTAAATTTGTCGCGTTCATAACGCTTTTTTTAGGGCTTATGGTTACAAGCGGTTTTTTTATGAATCTTATCAAGGGAAAGGATTATGTGCTTGAGGCAGATTCCCAGGGGATAACGGTTTACACGAAAAGTGTCACGGGCCAATTACCTAAGATCCGCATTGCCTGGCAGGATGTGTTGAAATTGGAGGTAAAGAAAATCCGGTCGGTCTTAAATACCAACCGTAATGACCATTTGACCCGGGCGATTGTTGTTGCGGTCAAGCCCGGCCTGATCGAATGGCCGTCGGTGATGATCGCGAAAAACAGGATCCAGTTTCAGCGCGGCCAGGATCAGGATGAGTTGATCATAGACGCCTGGTTAAATAAAAGTAAGTCCAGGATCGTTGAAGAGATCAAGTCTATGGCGATAAGCATCAATCCGGATATAAAATAGGCAAGGCATCCATAAAAGGATGTCAGAAAATATGGAACAAGAATATTTATCCATAAGAGGGGGCGCAAGGGTGGGGTCGGTTAATGCCACATGGCCTTTGGCTCAATTAATTGTCCGCCGAGATTCTATTGATGTGAAGGTCATGTTTATCGGGTCCTATGCTTTTCTTCAAAATCAGGTGGTCTCGATAAAAAAATACACGGTCATTCCGCGTTTGGGCTGGGGCATCCAAATCGTCCATAATGTAATCAAATATCCCAAGAAAATTATCTTTTGGACTTTCCGGGACCCGCAGGAAGTTATCGCGCAAATACAGGCAAGCGGCTTTTCTCCATCGGCAGATCCCGTGGATGTCCCCAGTGATCCGGGGATGCCTGTTAAGTGGCGCTCCGTTGTTTTGATCATTGTTCTGTGGAATTTTTTATTGATCCTCGCTTCTCACGGAGGTGTGCCACAGCTGGGATTGTCTCCGCGCGCTTTGATGTTTATTGCGCTGGGGTCATTATTTCTGGGTACGGTTTTCTTTAATCGATCCGCACGGCTTCAGGATATGATTTTAAAACCCGGGCGCAGTCCGGATGAAATAAAGGCATGGGTCAAGTTGCTTGCTATTGTCAGCGGGGTTCTTTTTGCCGGATTACTGGTTACGCTATTGTCTGCGCTGGTTCCCAAGTAAAAGGCTTTATCCTGGTTTCTTATGCGAAAAGATCAATTAACACTTATTTTTGAAGATTACTCAATGACACAGGAGCTGAAGAAAGGCTCTGCGCTTATTTGGGTCAGTTTGATTTTTCTCAGCCTTGTTTTCCTTCCGGTTTTGGGGATGTTTTTCTATTTTGCTATCTGGGGCAAGTATCCTGACCAGTCTATGTTTATAATATTGCTTATTCGGTTTTCTCTTCTTGCCTCTGATGTCTTTATTATTAATATTATGTTGTGTTGCGGATTTCCTAAGCCGGTCAAGATATACCGGGAAGGCAT
>JAGYNW010000357.1 GCA_018399915.1 Candidatus Omnitrophota bacterium | reverse complement strand
CACAATTCGCCCTTGAAGCGTTTCCAAGGGTTCTGTAAATGTATCGGCTTTCTGTTCCTAAGGGTCCCAATGGTATATCTGTTAAATAAATGTCTCTTACGTCTGCACCTGTTTGAATAGGATTGCTTCTTGCGTCTGAATAGGTAAAAGATGAACTAGCTGTGCAAGTATCGTCACTACAAAAGGCAACCTTGTACTGATACCAACTTGAAGCGTCCAGATTAGCCCCGGTATTAAGTTCCGCGTATGGCGCGCCTAAATCTGCCATTAAATCCCCGGCTGTCCTTGCTTCGTCCGTGTTAGCCGTTGTCAAAACTTTCTGATCCCACTTTTTCGCCCGGTCCGAGCCGTTCATTCCTATAAGGCTATCTTTATATGTAAGAAAAGACCATCTTTTTGCGGATGTCGCATTGCTAAAAAGGATCGTTTCTGTTCCGGAATCGTCAAAATGAGAGACTTTTGTGCCATAGGTTGCTATCGTGTATTTAGTGCTATCTGAAACGTAATGCCTGAATAAAGACTTTACAGCGGAATCCGGGGTCGTTGTAAGCAAAAATAAAGGACTTCTTTTAGTAAGCCTTCCATATTTTTCGTTCGGGCGGACATTAAGGGCCTGTTTCGCATATCCTTTTTTTATCAGATGATCAGCCACATGGGAAGTCATCATGCCGCTAAAATCATCTATGACATAAAACGAATCTCCAATGACAGCATTTTGCGCCATTGAAAATGTAGCAAAAAAGCACGCACATATTGTTAAAAGTATTTTTTTCATATTCTCATCTTGTTTGTTGGTTCGCCCGATACGTCTTGTCTGCGCCTGATCTGCCTTGCGGCGTCTTTACACTCTGCAATAAATTCGGCTTTTCTCAAATCCTTATCTGTTACTGCCCCAAAGGACGGTGATATTTTCCACACGCAATAAGCCACTATTGCATCATCTAACGGCCTTAAGCTAATAAGTTCGGTATTTGATCCGCTAAAAGGATAATGACTACCTGCTGTCATGTAATTAGCCTTCTTTAAGTGATAAATTCGCCCGCCGCTTGACTTTGTAGTGCTTGGTGGCGGATAAAAAGCAACCCCTGGTCCTTTCTCGCTGTCATCATCGCTGAAATAATACCAGTTAGGCACAGAAACCGATGTAGCGTTTAAATAATTAGGATACACTCTCCTTAATTGTTTCTCTGTTTTAGGCCAGATATGTTCCCAATCATCGTTGCTATCCTTAAAATAAACGCCTCTTTTGTCTGTTCCTAGAAAGCCTGGCACATAATTCGCAAAATCATAAAGCCTTTTATCTGCCTCAATATTGAAATCTGTATACCCTTTGTATACTTTCGCAATCATGTTTGCCTTATCGCAAGCCTGGTTGATTAAAAGGTCTAAAAAAGTATCGCTTACGCCATTCTGATTCATGTTTGGGACTTGTAATTTTAGTCTTTGCCTAAATTCTGAAAGAGTCATAATGTCTCCCTATTTAATATATTTATGTTTCACGTGAAACATTTTAATCCGCTATCCAATACCCAACAACGCTATAAAGCAACGGTTTTGTTTT
>JAGYNW010000356.1 GCA_018399915.1 Candidatus Omnitrophota bacterium | reverse complement strand
CAAAGTTCCCAATTTTTGCATAAAAATCAAATAAAATTTGATTATTTTTCAAATTTGCTATTGAAAATCGAATTCTATGTGTTATATTTTCTTTAGAACTTGATGAAAAATCAAAAAATTAATCCGATTCCCCCTTTTAGGTAATAACTCCTCCCCATTTTTGATTGATTATTCTAAATCATAATTTATATAAAAAGAGTGTATCTTATGAAGGATATTCCTAAAAAAATCCGTATTCTTAGGTTTGTTATCGAACAGGGTGTCGTAACGCTGGATGATATCCGATGTTTTTTAGGTAATCAGGATCGTAAGGATTCAATACGGGTGACTCTTTATAAACTGGGCGCTTCTCATGTTAAATATGGGAAAATTTCGCATGGTGTTTGGTATATAAATAATGCCGGGTCATTAGAATTAATCAAGACGTATTATCCGGATTTGACTCAAATTGTCATCCGAAAAGTTTATCTTCATCACATTCCTCATGCCCTAGGGATCAATAGAATAAGGATTATTTTGTGTCAAAATCTAAAAGTAGATATTGATACATGGTGGTCTGAAAATTATATTCGGTCTCTATCCCCGCGACAGCGTTTTGGGATTTCATTTACTAAAATCCCGGACGCAATCTTCTGGCGGCTTCGCAGTGACGGGAGCCGCCAAAAGTTTTTCCTGGAATATGAGCGCACCCTAAAAAGTAAATCCAGATATACAGAAATCTTTCAATATTACGCAAATAGAAAAGACGTTACCAAGAGAAACGTTCTCTATATATGCGCCGATGAAATCATAAAAGATGAACTTGAGAAGATCGAAAAGTTTCTTGTTAAATCCGCGAAACTTGAAAGCGCGGGCCTTTATTTTCAATTTATTACGTTTAAAAGCCTTGTTCACCAATACTTGTTTCAATCAAAAAAAAGGAGGAACTGAAAATGCGAAAACGAACAAATTTTCTTCAATCACGATGGGTTCAATGCCTGATGTTGGTATTGGTGTTATGTATGATATCAACCCCGGCCTGGGCTGATCTGGAAAGTGGGATGGAAGATCTTCAATCAAAGATTCTGAGTATTTCAACGCCGTTGGCGATCATTTTTTTGATTATCGCTGCTTGGCAAAAAGCTATGGGAAACAACACGCTTTTTTTTGCCACACTGGTCGGGACGGTCATTATGTTTGCCGCGCCTCAAATTGTTGAGTTTATAAGAATATCGTTTGGAGGGTAATCTTATGCGTAATTTTAGTGAACGGTGCTTACGGAATTTGCAGGACCGTATGATAATTTTTGGGTTTGAAGGATGGGATATTTTTATTGTTATGGGCGTGGCTTTAACGCTTCAGGCTATGAACGTCCATAAACTGATCTTATGGTCGGCTATTTTAGCTACAGGAGGGTTTCTTCATTTTGTTAAACGGGGAAAACCGCCAAACGCAACGGAACATTTTATTGACTGGTTTATTAAGGATAAAAAGTGGACGGCTATCCCGCAGGTGATCGGGCATTCTATTAAGGGAAGGCAACTTAACATTAAACTGAATTCGTTACAAAATATGTTGCCTTACAGTC
>JAGYNW010000355.1 GCA_018399915.1 Candidatus Omnitrophota bacterium | reverse complement strand
CTATCATAATCATCTGATTAATTTTGTCCGGGTTTTTGAAGAAGACGAAAAATTTGATTTATACAGTTGTGCGTATTGTCACAATTACCCCAAAGAAGCCGGTCGGGGATTATTTGCAGAACGGTATCAACGGATTATTGAGGAATTTCCTGTTTATTCCAAAGAAGATGTGTCGGCTTTAGCTGACAAGTTGAAACGATTATTGGCTGATGGTCATGGTTTTGAAGTTTTCAACCGTTTCATGCAAAGCCCTTTGAAACCGTCGAAGAAACTTCTGGAAAATGTCTCGAACATTGTTGAAAAAAATAAGGCAGTGTTTTCTTTGTTGAATGAACAGCAAGTAGCCAAGAATGTGATCATGGCCAAAGCGAAGCAGGCTGATAAAAAACAGTTAAAAAGTGTGATTATTGTTCATGGCGGTCCCGGGACAGGCAAAACCGTGATAGCGCTTAACATCTTGGCGGAATTAGCCAAGTTAGAGAAGACGGTATTTTACGGGTGCAAGTCTAAACCTTTTCGTGAAGCCCTGCAGAAAATGGTGGGACGCGACAGCAAGATCCTTTTTTCTAATTTAACCCGTTTTTTACCATCCCGCGTCAAAGAAAATGAATTTGATGTTGTGATTATCGATGAGGCGCATCGGATTGAAAAGAAGAGTAACAACCGTTTTACCAGATCAAGTGACCGTACGGATATGCCGCAGGTCGAACAACTTATCCGTTGCGCTAAGACCGCCGTGTTTTTTATCGATGATCATCAGATCGTCCGTTCCCAGGAAGTAGGATCCAGTCAATTGATTAAACAATATGCTTGCCAATATAATGCCGCGTACGAAGACGTCCAATTGATATCCCAATTTCGGTGCGCGGGTTCAGATAATTATTTGGATTGGCTGGAGCACCTGCTGGGATATAAAGAAAAGCCGGTTGACTTAAGCAAAGAAGAACGGTTTGAATTTAAAATATTTGATAACCCCAACCGACTATATGATGTGATCAAATACCATGAGACACAAAAACCGAACTGTGCGCGTCTGGTAGCCGGATATTGCTGGCCCTGGAGCAAAGAACTTAGCCCAGATGGCTCATTGGTTAAAGACGTGGTTATCCCGGAGTACGATTTTGCCATGCCGTGGGAGGCGCAGGGCAATTATACAGGCCGCCTGCGGGCCGGTATCCCCCGGTGGTTTCAATGGGCCTATAAAACCAATGGGGTTGAACAAATAGGTTGCATTTACACGGCTCAGGGATTTGAATTTGATTATGTTGGGGTAATCGTGGGACCGGATTTGACATATGACCCTGTACGTGATTGTTTAGCGGGTGATGTATCTGCGACTTGTGACGGAACGTTGCGGGGGAATCCTGTGGATTTTGATCAATACGTGAAAAATATTTACCGGGTTTTGATGAGCCGGGGCATGAAAGGATGTTATGTGTATTTTTGTGATAAAGAGGTGGAAGCCTATTTTCGGAGGCATATACAGGGCGATCCCAAATATACCCAGCCGTTAATGTATTCCGCTTTTGTTGACGCATCCGCCACTAAGACAGTTACTGTGGAAGATGATATTGAA
>JAGYNW010000354.1 GCA_018399915.1 Candidatus Omnitrophota bacterium | reverse complement strand
ATTAAAAGATAATGGGAAGATTATTGCAATAATGGGAGAAGGGTCTTTTTCGAGGAGCGACAAGAAAGCAGTTGATTTTCGAGAATGGTTCGAAGCTGTAGGAGGAATAGAATCAAAGAATGACGAAGGGTCTTTTAAAAAAGCGTTTAGATCAACCGGGGTAAATACAAGGGTTGTCGAAATCGATAAAAATGTTATTGATAAAAAATTAAGTAATATTTTAAAAAATCAACGAGGAAGCATAAATATTCCATTTGAGTGGGAAGTTGGTATGGACGCAAAAAGAACTGATATTGATCCATTTGAATATCACGTTTCATATTTTGAAGATTTACAGCTTCCAGCGGAATCTCAGATTCGAAACATAAAACACGAAATGAGAAGAACGCAGGGGCTTAGGCTTAGCGGTAAATTAACACCAGTAGACGCTAACAAGCGAATGGCAAGGTTAAGAGGCGACTTAATACGGACAGCAATGCAGGAAAAAATATCAATTATACGAAAAAAAGACGGAAAGCTAAAGTTGGGAATGCGAGAAAGGTCTGGTGTCGTCGTCCCCGAAGAATTTGCTCAACAACCGTTTAAAGATGTTGAATCTATGATGGGAGGATTAGTTGATACGGCAAGAATGATACAAGAAATTGATGGGTCTTGGACAGTAAAAAGAAAAGTATCAGAACCATATCAGGTCGGTATGGCTGAAAAGTATATAGCTTGGCGCACCAGAGACATGATGATTCAAAAAATGGATTATATAGAAAAGGTTAGTTTAGAATTGGCAGAAATATTCCAAGGCATAAAACCAAACTCAAAAGAGGATTTACAAATTACCTCTGCGATGGCAAGCGGAGAGAATAAAGGCTTAAGCAAATCTTTAATAAAAAAGGTAAGTAAGTTGAGAAGTTTTTACGATAAGTTACTTGATCAGCAGAACACAATGAGGGAAATGCGCGGACAGAACCCGATCCCTTTCCGAAGAAATTATTCGCCGCAAATATTAGCGGAGGCTACAATCTGGGGAGAATTGTTCAACAAATATAAAGATGCGGGAGAGATCCAGGACGATATATTTTTGCCAGATTACATTGTTCCGAATAAGCCTTTTAACCCTAGAGAGTTGGCAAGGAAAGGGGGGATTGATTACGATAAGCTTATTAAGTCATCTTACGAGCTTGCTAAACGATATGTAAGCACAGCGTCTAAAGATATCTTTAACACATCAATTATACAGAACAATAAAGCGTTCATAGGTCAATTAGACGCTATGGGAGTTAGGAACGCGGCAGAGACACTATCACGATGGAACGCGGAGTCTTTTGGCGGAGTCCGGGCAGGTCTGGACAAATATGCCAAAATACTTGATATCAAACTTCCTCTTGGGACAACTGTTGGAAGCGTTTTAAGAAAAACAAACAATGTGCGGAATCTTGCTGTGTTTCCTTGGCGAATGGCGTTTGTCACAGGAAACCAAGTAAAGTCATTATCTTTTACAATAGGCCGTTATGGCTATACGGACACGCTAAACGGGTTATTGCAATACTTAAACCCTAAAAATAGAAAAATATTAAGAGATATTTTGAAAGTTGCTAGTGTAGCTTTTTTTTCA
>JAGYNW010000353.1 GCA_018399915.1 Candidatus Omnitrophota bacterium | reverse complement strand
GATCATCTAAAAAGTCGGCCGCGTACAAAACAAAATTTGCTTGCTTGGCTGTCAAAGCATTATCTTCTGCCGCTTCACCGTTATCTTTATCTTGAGCCTCCTTTAGACTCTCTTGTTCCTGTCGCTTTTGTTTCCATAGATCATGGAGAAAATGCTTCTCTAAATTAGCCATAAAAGAAGCCTCCCGATCCCCTTCTGCCTGAATCTTTTGATATCTTTGCGTCGCCTCCACATTTAATTCTTCCAACCGCGCCAGAGTAAATTCCGGCTTAATGCTTCCATCTTTCCTTAAAAAAGGAGTTAAAAACTCTTCCCTTCTGTCCGGGATATTGATCCCGTAGCTAAAATCGAAGATTACACCATCTTCTTCCAGCACATCTTTCTCGGATGATTGATAAAGGATCCCTTGATCGCCATCAATAATAAAAGAATCTCCCGGGTTTAAAATGACGCCCTGTTCTGTTTCAATGCCCTTCTCGTCCCACCGGGAAATGCCCTGAACATTAATCAAAGACGGTCGGCCTGTCTCTCGCGTTAATACCGCTTCATGAGATGAGTTGTTCCCGTAATTCGTAATCAGGGCTGTCTGGGGATATTCAAACATTATTTCCAGGAATTTCTCTCTGGCATTTTGGCGCCCCGGATAAAAATTATCCATATTAGACGGTTTTGCAAAGACAAGAATGATCGGCTTGTTCTGCTGCATCAGATCAGCGGCCTCCTCAGGGGTAAAAACCAAGAATCCCTGAAAAGCCCCCGGGGTAGATGCCTCTGCCCTGGCGATCTCTTGGAGAAGCGCCCCTTGTCTGATTCTGAATATCGTTCTATTGCCCAATCTTTCCTGAAGCGAATCAAAATGCGGGATCGCTAATGCCTCATTGATCTTTTTTCCCGCGATTAATTGCTGAATAAAGGCAACTTCTCCCTGAAGGGAAAACTTAAGATCACGCGTCTGCAAAAAGTAAAGCCGGCCATTATTAACAACAAATTCCACCTCCTGGGGACCCGCCTCCTTTTCTAAAAGATCTTTTGCCGACTGCAATTGTTGATAAATTTCCGGGGCCTCTTCCTTCAGCAAGTTAATATCTTTTCCGCGGGCGCCGCCTGTCATTAACCCCTCGCCTTGGGCGTTAACCTGATAACGGCCAAAAAGTTCATCCTGTCCGGTATTCGGATTCCGGGTTGAAAAAACCCCGGACCCATAGAATTCTGTTATCTCGCTGCCCGGGGAAAAAGACCGGCCGCTTATCCATTGCTGAATAATAACCGGCATACTTTCTTCTTCCGGGATTCCGATTCTCTGACGGAATTTAACCGCTTTATTGGTGTGCCAGCTATCAACAACCTCTTTTATCTCTCGAAAGAAGGCATGTTCAGGACGCAAAGCTACCTCTGTTTTTGTTTTTAAAATACCCGGCATGGATATCTCAGGATTACTCCGGATAGAAAATAGGCTGGATTTCTCCTGGGGATTGATTTCCGCAAGAATTTCCTTCAAGCTGGGTAAAAACGCGGAAAACAGTTCTTCTTTAGACATGTGTGCTATCTCTTTGGTCAATTCTTTGGAAAGAACGATTCCTTTGGGATACGGAAGTCCCAAACGATTCAAAA
>JAGYNW010000352.1 GCA_018399915.1 Candidatus Omnitrophota bacterium | reverse complement strand
CTTGATGTTTTTGCAGACGTAGCTGTCGAAGAAGCGGTAGGCATTGGAGAACGGTTGCGGTCTCATGAAGATCAATTAAGAAAGTTGCGTGCCGATAGAATCAGTGCAGCCTTGCCAAAAGTTGATGATGAAAAAAGTCAAACAAGATATAGGGCGCAATTTTTAACGTATTGCCGGAAGGATGGTTTACTGGATGGAGCAATGGCCTTATTCCGGTTGGCAAATATTGATAGAGAAAGTGGAAAGCACATGATCGGAATAACACAGGCAGGAGTTGAGTTTGCCAAAATTCCTAATCCGGTTTTAGATGAAGATAATTTAGATAAGTCGTTAAACCAGAAAGAAGTTGAATTTTACCTGTCGCATATCAAAAGCCATGTCAAAGGTGAATTTGCCGGGATCAAGTTGATATTGACCAAAATCAACCAAGGCATCAATGAACGGGAATCATTGAACAGCGAACTTAAAAAGGAGTTTGCCGAATTGTGGGGAGCTTCTGACGCAGTGATCAACACGCAGCGGGCCGGTTTGATGGCTCGCATGTTTGAGTTAGGACTATTAGAAAAAGAGAAAAGGGGAATCTATGTTACTTACCATAACAGCGATATTGGAAAATCATTTTTAGCAAAAATCTAATCTTATGAACAACGAAGAAATTAAAGAGCTCTGCTTAAGCCTGATGAAGGCAGATACAGAAGATGAGGTCATTGAAATTCTCAAACAAGCTGGTTTTTGGGATAGACCTGAGTGCTGGCGCTATTATGGGGATAAAGAAAATAATTACAGTGCAGCCGGCAACCAAGCTGATGAGGCGGAAGCAGCGTTAGTAGAGAAAATCACAAATGCGAGGGATGCAATTTTAATGAATGAATGTGCTGTTAGAGATATTCACCCGAAAAGTGAGATAGCACCAAAAGGAGTAAATGAAGCGGTAGCCGAGTTTTTTGAAGAGAATCCAAAAGGTGAATTGGCAGGACAGATCAAAGAATGGTCAAAGGAAAAGAGACGGGAAATAGCCAAGAATATATCAGTATATATTACGGGGCACAAACCTGCTAAGGATTTATTCCCCTGTTTAAATATTGCAGATAAGGGTGAGGGGCAGACCCCATTACGATTATCACATACAATCCTTTCTCTTGGAGATAAAGAAGGGAAGTCTATATGCTCACTTAAGAAAAGGTCCATTTCGAGATAAGATCGAAGATGAAATAATTGATCATTTAGCTAATCATCAAGGATTAAGTGATCTACAGGAGGAGCGAAAAAGAAAATTAAAGGCCGAAAAGCTTGATGATTCAAAGCCTTTGGAAAGTGTTCTTCAAAATGTTTTCAAGCACTCAAGCGCCTTGTCAAAAATATTTTTAAATGGTCAACGCCTGTCAAATGCCTTTAAATCTGAACGGGTAAAAGGTGATGAAAAAGAATATAAAGGGAAACAATACCCAACTTATTTTAAGTTTAAAAAACTGAAATATGGAGAGGTACTTGAACGGGAGGCCTACCAGGAGACGAGAGCAAGAATTGGTTTTGAAACGGACGCGGACAACGATTATTTGATTAGAAGAACTAACCCTGGCAGTTATAAATTGTTTTTGCAACATGAAATAAAGGAGAATATTAGCGAAAAGAAAACCTTGGATGCCTATTTCGAATTTGGCAT
>JAGYNW010000351.1 GCA_018399915.1 Candidatus Omnitrophota bacterium | reverse complement strand
GCTGTGTCTTCTGGGTTGATCGCGGTTCGGGCAGGAAAAGTAGATGGTCGGGAAGGCGGGATTTGAACCCGCGGCTTCATGCTCCCGAAGCATGCGCGCTACCAGGCTGCGCTACACCCCGACATTCATGATGGATTTGTTTATTAACATGGGGTTATTCGGTTGTCAAGGCGGAACCGTTGATCATGGCAATTCCCGGTAAAAGCCGGATGAAGACTTGGTAGCGCCTTAATTTACAAACAATAATGATGATATGCCCTTTTTTTAAAAAAGGGGGTTGACATTCCCTTCAGTGTTTTGTCTAATACCCTTGTGATAAAGCCAAACCCTTCGAGAGGAGGAGGCGGAAAGTCACGGGTCTTAAAACCTTCAAAAGACAGCCGGGCTGCCATGGGCAATGGGAGTCCGGCTTTTTTTTGGGCCGGCTAATTTATCCGGTTGTCAATTGTCTGGCAGGCAACACCAATCAAGCGCGGCCATGATGGCCATAAAACCATCCGCGGATTTAATTGCCCAAGGAGGTTGTGCTCATGGAACATCTCGAAATGCCGATGGATTTTTTTCATTCCTGGCGACATTTACCGAAAGATTTCAGACAGTCTTTAATTGAAATCAAAGCCAATCCCGACGAGGCGGAAGTAACAGAGCGGGTAATGGTTGCCCCATGCCCTAACTGCGGCAGCCTTAACACCCGAAATTGTGAAAATACAGCGATCAATGATTCAACTGTGGGGTTATGTTTGGATTGTGGCTGTCTCGGGTGTTTAGTCTGTGGTGCCGTTTTCAACGATGGCGAAACGAAGTGCCCGCACTGGGAAATTTGCAGAAACTGCCCTGCGCCTAAAAACGCGAGAGGCTACTGCTCCATTCCTTTATGGGAATGCCCGATTATTCAGGAATGGAAAGCGAAACGACAATATCCGTTTGAGTTTTAAAGACTTTTAAACGGATTTTTTCGTGCCCTCTATTGATCGTCAACGCGTAAGACACCGCCTATCCATTTGCGGGAATGCGGAGAGAAGTACCGGGAAGCTGCATAATTCTTTAAACGCAGATCGTATCAGCGGCCCGCAGAGGGATCATTTTGGTCTCCGGCAAATATGATGTGGCCTTGAAAAGGTCCAATATCTGCGTTGCGTTGCAACCCCCTCCACTGAAAGGGGACAGGCTTAAGCCTGTCTCCGGGAGAGTACGCTGCATTCTCCGGGATTTGCGGCGCCCTCTGATTTTAAATTGCGCTTGAACTTTTTACTTTGCCATCCAAAAATGACTTTTTACGAGAGCATCGTTAATGAAGAAAGATGACTTTGTTGATAGAATTGTTAATCGAATTAAGACCGTGATGAAACCGGATGTGACGAATTGGAATCAGCTCAGTAAAGCGGAAATTGAAGAAATCAATGATCTGCAGATTCAGTGCATTGATGAATTCAACTTTAAGAAGGCTTTTGCAAGAGACGAGATAACTCAGGAGCAATACGACATTATCAAACAGTTTGTTCAATGGAATATCAACTTGAGCGGTTGACAAGTCTTGAGGTGTTGGCGTAAGCCGGGCACAGGTAAACCTGGCCCCCCACGGAAAAGGTTTGGCGAATACTTTAACAGCATGTGCTGGATCTGCTTTGATCACCGGAGCTGTTTGCGTTTCATCTCTTTTCAGGCAC
>JAGYNW010000350.1 GCA_018399915.1 Candidatus Omnitrophota bacterium | reverse complement strand
AAAGAAAAAGGCTCATCGAATACCGCCCGCGCGCCCAAAAGAATCCCATGAGCATGTGGCCCACATGCAGAAGGATCACGGAAAATGCGCCGATGGCACTGAGCCGCAACTCAACACCGGCCAAGTCCCGCCCCGTGTTTGTCGATCGGAATAACCGGCCGCAAACCATGGCGCCGAAACCCAGAAATATCAAATACGTTCCAATCGTAAGGCTATACCAGATAACCGCATTAGTAGCTAAGGTGGCGAGCGTTTCAGCGATCAATAACTCATACAAAAGGCTGCAACAAGCCAAACATACCGTAAGAACATAGACCTTAATGGCTTTACTTTTTCTATTCATATTCCGATTGATCAAAAACCACGCGTGAACACCCTGACCCTTGCTTCCCGCGCACGCAGACTCTCTTTAAGGGATTCAATGGCCTTTTCCGGGGACATTTCCCCGCAGGTCAGAACATCAAAGGCCGCATAATTATATTCGGGCCAGGTATGAATAGAAAAATGGGATTCTTGAATGAAAATAAATCCCGATACGCCCTGCGGTTCAAACTGGCTGAAATGGCTTTTGACAATAGTTGCCCGGCTTTTTTCAGCCGCGATCAACATTGCCGACTCAATATCCTTAACATATTGCAACACTTGCGCGTCACATCCTAGAAACTCTACCAAATAATGCTGCCCTAACTCTTTTTTGATTTCATCCATAATCATTCTTCTTTCATTTTACATAGTATGCGATGAGATATTCACTGATCGGCGCGGAAAAACACAGGCATATCCCGATAAGCAGCGCCAAAAATATCTGTATGCGGCAATTCAGTATGAACACGGGCGAATGGGTCTCCGCCTCCTTTTGAAAAGTTTTACCACACAGCCATAATCCGCAAAACGCGTTCAAAGTCGCCACAAAAAAACTCGCGGTGACCAATCCGGCATAAGGATAAAATCCGAACGCGAAGGCCAGCGTACCGATAAAGGCGCCGACATAGTCCCAGCCCAGGACTAAATTCTCAGACTCTGACTTTTGACGGTTGACAAGCTCAACTAATAAAGGGATCTCGAAACCGGTCAAGACTCCGATCGTCAGGATCAAACCATGCGCGGCCAGGCTGAGCAGAAGACGCGAGGAAGTCAGAAAGCTCAGGCCGAATAACAATACAACGGAAAGTCCGCCGAATACGGTTAAAAGCACTTCCACCCGCAAAAGGTTCAAAACAGGGCGCTGCGTGACCTTGCCTTCAGCCAAAAGCGATCCGATTCCCATAGAAAACATATACAAACCAATGGTCACGCTATAGCGCAAAACCGTGTTTTCCAGAAAAGCAGAAAGGGTCTGCGCCAGGATCAATTCATAGACCATGCTGCAAAAAGCCAGCACAGAGGTAATAAAGAGTAATTTTTTTATATCTTTCATAGGAATCCTTACAAAACAGTTCTGCTCTTCATTAAAGGATACGATTAGCGACAATATTATGCAACTGATAAAACAATATTCCGATAATAATAACCCCGGACAGGTAAACCGCCAGAATATTCTCAAACCGGTAATAAACATACGCGGCCATAAAACTCAGGGCCACGACCAAAAGATGAAAATAAAAGAGCAAGGCTAAATTCAAAGTCACGAATATCAAAACAGCAATAAATTTTTTAGCGTCCTGTTTCCCATACAGGGT
>JAGYNW010000035.1 GCA_018399915.1 Candidatus Omnitrophota bacterium | reverse complement strand
GAAGCGCCGTTTTGTGCGAGCTATGGCATCGTTTTCGAAGCGCATGATGTAGAGCGCTTCTCCGACATACTTTTCCATGTAGGGGCTGCTGTGATAGGAGGTCTTGAATACCTTGCGAATGGCATCGTACTGCTCTGGTTTTGCCAATCCGGAGACGACCGCCAGGGCCGGATTCACCCGGCCAGCAGTCACAAACGGAATGGCTTCAATGTGGTCCCAGTCCTGGTTAACTGCCTCGAGTGTGGGGCAGAGATCGCGCATTTGCATTACTTCAAAACGCTCCGCTTTCATAATATCAAAGAGATAAGGGCGCAATAGCGCTACCCGACGGGCACGTATTCAAAAGCAATATTATACTTTTCCCGGCAAATTTGCAAGTTTTAATTTATTAAAGTCGCCTCCAATTGAATGCCTATCCCATAAAGCGTGGGCACCAAGAATTTTTGCAGAAAAATAATAATAAAAAAAGCAATAATAGGAGAAAGGTCCAGCCCCATCGGTGGCAACACCCTTCTAATCGGCAACAAAAGCGGTTCGGTGCTGCGATAGAGAAATTGCACAATAGGGTTATACGGATCCGGATTGACCCAACTTATAAGCGCCCTGACAAAGATCAGGATCCATAAGATGCTTAGAATAGCATTGACCACCCAGGCCACAGCCACAAAAAAATTTCCTATGATAAACATAATCTTCTCCCTTTCTTTTAAAAAACCCTGAATAAATTTCCTTCAATAACCTTTTGCTCAATCCGGTTTATCAAACGTCTTGTTTTGCGTGTCATTTCTTGGATATCATCGGTAATCTCATTTACAACCTCCGCGGTCGTAATCAAAGCCCTGGATGACTCAGTCATGACATTGGTTAACTCAACCATATCGATACTGCTAAGACTATCAGAAGTATTGGCAAACGATTCGGCTGCAATAGAAAAAACTTTTGCCATATCTTGGATATCCAGAGGATCGACCCCGTTGATCGGTTGGGCTAAATCAATATTTTCCCCGCCTTCAAGGATACTTATTTCTACCAACTTCTCCCCTAAGATGCCTTCTGTTTTGATTTCAAAGACCAAATTCTTTTCAAATTGTTTTTTAAATTCACTGAAAACATTTAAAATGACCTTCACGCGCCGGCCCTTTGTTTGTTCCGGCAAGAAAGAGATATCGCCAACGCTTCCGACAGTAACGCCTGACAATCGCACCGGAGCGCCCTCAACCAATCCGCCAATATTACCGTATAAAACCTCGACTTGGAACTTAGGACGGGCAAATCCTTTATTTTTCCCTATTGTGGCAATAAAAATCACTATCAATAATACGCCCGCAAGAACAAAAGCTCCCGCAATAAGGTTTTTGATGAATTCATTTTTTTTCATAATGAATATTCCTATTTTTTGGGATTTGAAATTCCT
This sequence comes from Candidatus Omnitrophota bacterium, assembly GCA_018399915.1. Lineage (GTDB taxonomy): Bacteria > Omnitrophota > Gorgyraeia > Zapsychrales > Zapsychraceae > M55B153. The sequence goes on along the minus strand of JAGYNW010000035.1, from coordinate 11,966 downwards.
TTTTTTAGCTGATAAATTCTTTGACAAATGTGTCCGAAGATCGTTCCAACTCTTTTTGTGTGCCGGATGCAACAATTCTTCCATCCCGGATCAAAACAACCCTGTCAGCGATGCGGAACGAATTTCTGATATCATGGGACGTGACTATCGTCGTGCACTTCATCCTTAACGAAACCGTCTTGATCAAATCTGATATATCACGACTCCGGATGGGGTCCAGCCCTGATGTGGGTTCATCGCACAACAATAGCTTAGAATCTAAAATAATAGAGCGCGCCAAAGCCACGCGTTTTTTCATGCCTCCACTAAGCTCCTCGGGAAATTTCTCCTCAATCCCCTCAAGATCGACAATGGCTAAAATCTCTTTGACTCTCCGGGCGATCTCAGGCTTACGCAAACGGGTATGTTCGGTTAACGGAAATGCCAGGTTCTCAAAAACAGTCATAAAGTCATACAAGGCCCCCTCCTGAAACAAGTATCCGATCTTTTTCCTTATCCCGATCAACTCTTTATCCGAAAGCTTTGTAATATCAACAGAATCAATACAAATGCTGCCCTCATCCGGTTTCAGCAATCCCATCATATGTTTTAAAAGAACACTTTTGCCCGTCCCGCTGCCGCCCAAAACGACCAACAATTCACCTTCGGATATTTTCAAATTGATATCATCCAACACAAGCTGATCGTCAAATTTCTTGCAGAGGTGGGAGATCTCAATCATTTTTCTTTTCTTCTCTTTTTTTGAAATATCGGAACTTGTTCTTATCAAATTTCGTGTACAACCGATTATAGGGACGGATATCGATCTTCTCAACAAAAAAAGGAACTCCCCGATATTCGCCGACCGAATATACCTCGGAATCCAAAAGATTCTCAACCCCATCAGTCGGATACCATTGTGCCCCTTCAAATTTAATCGGCTCACCGTTCCTGATCCAGGCAGGTTCGAGGTTGGAAAACGAATAAGTCTGCATTTGCCCGACATTGCCTTTGGTCGAATCGCATCCGGCCGCGCAAATCATCACTAGAACGCATAAAATCAATAATTTTCTTTTCACCTTTAGCTACCCCCAAAAAGTTAGAATAATTTTTGTTAAGATCACATTCGCGATAATAATCAATATATAAGAATTAGCAACCGCTTGAGTAGTGTACCTTCCCACCCCTAATGAACCTCCTTTAGTATAATACCCCTTGTAACAACAAACCCATCCGATCAAAAGGGCAAAAAAGAAGGTCTTTATAAACCCACTGAAAAAATCAACATAATGAATCGCCCGTATTGTCTGATGAATATAAAAAGAACTTTGTATGTTGGCCTCGAACACACCGATAAAATATCCCCCGGCTATGCCAACAACCTCAGCCAGTATTGTCAGGATCGGGACCACAATGATACAGGCCAACATTCGGGGAACAACCAAAAATTCGACAGGATCCACGCCTAACGTTTTGGTAGCCAGGATCTGATCATTAACATTCATGGTCCCTAATTCCGCCGTTATCCGGGCACCCGCCTTCCCGGAAAAAATCAAGGCCGTGAATACAGGCCCTAATTCGCGCACTAATGACAGAGCCACAAGATGGGCGATATATTCTTTAGCCCCGAACCTGACCATGGCTACATAACCCTGCAAAGCCAGGACCAAACCTGATGCTAAAGAAGTAAGCATTATGATCAGTACTGATTGATAACCCTGCTCATAAATCTGCTTAAGAAGTTCTTTGATCCGTATACGTCCCCGCAGAATATTTCCAAAAACACGGAATAAAAAAAACAAGGCATTCCCTATACCTGCGAGATAGTCCAAGAATTTCTTCATAAAATTACGCATAGATCACTGATCCGGATTCCGCTTTTTCTTTATCCAGATATCTGCCAATTCCTGATTAATCTTGTATTCTGTTTGCTTGGAAATTATTTTAGCAGGTCCTGGGTCCATCGCCTCTTTTTTGATTTTTCGAACTTTCCGTTTTTCCTCTTGAGAAGACGCCAAAAACTCTTTAACGCTTAAAACCTTTGCCCCGAGGGCTCTGACCGCGCACCGGATATCTTTATCATTCGTAACCACCACAATCCGCTTTTTATTATCCGCGCGCACTACTTTGCGCTTGATAAGGTCATCGGCTGGCTCATCCCGGGAAAAAAGCACTTTGATATGAGAAGAATACTGTTGGTCAAGGTATTCCGATCTACCATCAAAAATGATGGTAACCTCATTATTCGCACTCCCCTGCGGACGTCTTGTTTCAATATACTGGACCAATCCTTTTCTCTGTTCTTCAAGTTCCAGAAGATACAAACCCCGTATCTGATGGACAAGGTTGTATCCGTCCAGAAGATACCGTAAAGACATAAATCACTCCTCCCAATAAGCCAACCACAACCATAAAAAAGAACGATATCAAAGATATGCTTGCAGCTATACCCTCATCCATGCCCACACCTGAAAAGAAATACACCGCCCCTAATTCTCTGACACCCAGACCACCGATTGAAGGCACTGATGAGGCCACGCAAATCATAGGCACAAAGATCAAACAATAGATCAAGGGCAGGTCTTGATGAAGCGCCTTGGCTAATACAAAAAATATGAAAGAAAATATGATCTGTGAAAGGCAAGAAATAAAGACCGCTTTCAGGGCCGCTTTTTTTTTATTTTTCAAAAGCGCGATATCATAATGAAGATTCATAAGACTTTTCTTGAGTTTTGGCAATTTGCTAAAAACGCTGCAACAAAACGTATAAATCTTTTCATTAAAAAGAATACAACAAATGGTTGTCGCGCCTGCGACCATTACCCCGATAGGTATTAAAAGCATATAATCATTGATATAACGAAACCCCAGGATGAAGGCGCTTACCGAAACGATGATGATTGAAGCAAAACCACTTAAACGGTCAATCAGCACGGATGCCACAACCTTGGCCTTATGCGGGGTTTCCTTACAGAGACCCAGCGTCTTTAGGATATCTCCTCCTATCGCGCTTGGAAGAAATAGATTGCCGAATAATCCGATAAAATAACTGCGCACAATATTCATCCTGGACACGGATAATCCCAAAGCCCGGATAAAGATCGACCAACGCAATAACAAAATGATATTGGTCACAAAAAAGATCAATAGCCCGTAAAAAATATAAATTAGATTGGACTCTTTCAGGACCTTGAACGTTTTATCAATATCAACGATCTTATAAACAATAAACAAAGCGCCCAAACTAAAACCGATCCTCAAGAGGAAATTCATCCCTGTCTTTAATTTTGCCTTAGATACCATAACCTGCCTTTCGATTTTAAAAAACATACGGAACTACACACCGGGGCGCACAGAAATACTGTCCCGAAAACCTTCCTCAAATCCTGACTGCCTGTTTGCAATTACATATCGGTATCCCTCTTCAGCTAAAAAGGAACTTCGCACCTTGGGCCCACTAAGAACATATTGAAAACCTAATTGCCTTCCATAGTCTTCATATACGGCGAATTCCTCCACATTCACAAACCGGCTTTCTTTCACATGGCCGTTACTGCTTGGAGCCAGATATTGTCCGATAGACAAAATATCACAGTCTACCTTTCGTAAATCCTTCATTAGATAGCGGATTTCCGGAAGGGTTTCCCCTAAACCAACCATAAAGCCGGATTTCACCAAACAGGTTGGATCCATCTCTTTGACCGCAGCCAACACCGCCAAAGACCTGTGATAATCCGCTTGTGGACGTACTGTCCCAAAAATCCTTTCTGTAGTTTCAATATTATGACCGATAACTTCCGGCCTTGCTTCAATAACCTGCTTCAAATTATCATTTTCATAACAGAGATCAGGAATAAGCACCTCCACCGCAGTGGAGGGCGAGACCTTTCTGATCGCGTTAATGGTCAGAACAAACTGCCGGGCGCCCTGATCAGCTAGATCATCTCTTGTAACAGACGTGATCACTACGTATTTTAATCCCAGTTTCTTAATGGCTGCAGCCACTTCTATCGGTTCTCTGGGATTAACCGGGGAAGGCACACCGGAACTCACGGCGCAAAAACGGCAGTTTCTTGTACAGATATGACCCAAGATCATAAAGGTGGCTACCTTCTTCTCCCAACACTGGCTCAAATTCGGACAATGCGCTTCTTGACAAACTGTGTTAATCGATGCGGATTGAAAGAGTTCCTTCAATTCCTGGACCTTTTTTCGATCGGGAAGATTTTGCTTGAACCAGTCAGGTAATCTTTTTTTCATAACCGTTTCGAATTATTCATTGCTTTATCACCTGCATAATCCACGATCAGCTTGCCGTGCAAATGATCGATCTCATGCTGAATGGCCCTCGACAAAATATCTGTAAACTCTTCTTCCCTCTGCTGATTCTCTATATCCAGATAACGGACAACGATCTGATACGGACGCGTGATCTCGATATTCTGGCCGGGGACACTTAAGCATCCCTCTTCCATTGCTGCCTCTCCTGACGTGGTGGTAATCTCCGGGTTGGCCATAGCTAAAGGGCCCTGTCCCACGTCCAAAACAATTAATTGTCGATTGATACCGACCTGGGGTGCTGCAAGTCCTATGCCTTGGGCACTTTTCATAGTCGCGATCATAGACCGAATCAACATCTTCTCAGGAAGCCCTACTTCGGCAATGGGAGCGGAGGGTTCTCTTAAGCATTGATCACCGATCGTCCTAATTTTTAATTTTGTTATTATCATCTAAATGGATCACTTTTGTTTTCATTTGCCCGGCTTCTTCAGGAGTCATCATGGCATAACTCAGGATAATTACCTGATCGCCCACAAGCCCTTGCCTTGCGGCCGGGCCATTAAAACAAATTTCTCCTGTTTGTGCCTTTCCGCGGATAACATAGGTATCAAAACGGTTGCCATTATTCATGTTCAATACTTCCACCTTTTCTCCTGGGATGATACCTACGGCATTGATCAGATCATCCGAGATAGTAATACTACCCTCATAAAGAAGATTGGCTTCTGTTACCGTGGCATGGGCAATCTTGGATTTACAAAATTGAATAAACATCTATCTTCACTCCTTTTAAAATATAAATTTTTGAAATACGCAAATCCCTTTATCCGATGGCGTTTATCTTATCGATCAATTGTTCTTTGGCAGTCACTCCCACGACTTGATCAACAATCTCCCCATTTTTAAAAATAATCAGAGTAGGTATCGACATAACGCTGTATTTTGCCGCTAATCCCTGAGCTTCGTCAACATTAACCTTCCCGACCTTGGCCTTTCCTTCCAAATCACCGGCCAAATCATCAATGATCGGGGCGATCATTTTACAAGGACCACACCATTCCGCCCAAAAATCGACTAAAACGATGCCCTCATAATTAACAACTTCCTGATCAAAGCTCTCTTCAGTTAAATGTAAAACTGACATAAATTCTCCCCCTTACGTATAATATTTTTAATTGATCAACTAATTTTATTATAAGCCTATCTATTTATTTTACAATGGATTATAGACTACAGCCCGCGGGTAATAAAAAATTATTATATACGTTAAATATTTTTATATCAATAAGAAAATGCGCATTCCACAAAAAAAGGCAGGCCTCATTCCCGAAAAAATAAAGCCTGCCCTTCTTGAGTTAAGACTTAAAGCTCTATACGCCTGTCTGTGAGGCCTCTTCATTGAGGCTGATAAAAAACGGGATATTTTGTATAGGCGCGATATCAATTATTACAGGCAAAAAGCCATCGATCTTCATATCCCCAATCGGTTGCTGAAAGGATGGCAAAGGTATGCCTTGACCATCCCTTTTGATCTGCAGGTCAAGTAAGGCGGCATTCAAGTTAATACCACCCACATTGGTTGTTTCCGGGGACGCGGCTAACCTGTAATTATTTAAATGATTCCGCATATCAGACAGGACCTCCCTGCGGTTCCGTCCATCTCTCTGAGCCTGTTCTATGGTATAATCCGCCACTCTTTGTAAATGCGCAATCTTATCGGTAATCACATCACCTTGTTTTTCCAACGCAGACTCTCTTAATGTTCTAAGCGCTTTCTCCAAGGTTTCATTTTCTTCCATAAGGTCTAAAACCACCTCCACCTGCCTTTCTGTACCCCCGATCACAAGCCATTTGTCAATGACTTCTTGCGAAGACAATGATGTTTGCGCCGGCAGTTCTGCCCCGAGTTCCATATCATAGCGAATGGTTCCCGCACCCCTTAATTGGTTAACCTTGTTCCTTGTTTGCGTAGTATTCAATGTCCTTAAAGTTCTTAAGAGATAGGCGGCGGCTTGTTGTTCTTCAACCGAATAACTTTGTTTAAAATTATCAGACTTAACCACATCCTCAACAATCGCGATGTCGGTCTCCAAATCCCGCAGATGCCCGGAAAAGCTAATCGTGTCAGAACCCCGAAGATAAGTATTAACAAACCGAAGGGCATTATCCTGGTATTTAATCGCATTATCAATTAAACGATCACTTTCGTATTGAATCCCCTGCTTCATTTCATCCATCAAAGCGATGCCTTGCGGGCTCAATCCAATCTTCATATCTTCAACAGCTTGCTCAAAAGCAACCCTTTCTTCTTTAACATTATCAATAGATCTGTTAAATACTTGGAAAAGTGTCATTGCTCTATAACTCGTAATATTTGATGTGGCCACCAGACCATATTTTTTCTCGATAATTTCCCCCCCGGTAGATTCCATCCGGTCCGTCAGCGGATTAACAACGAATCCTCCCGGATTGGCCGGGGTGATCCTGTCCAAACCATAACCTAAAAGCGCGTGCATCCTGGCATTGGCACGGTCCATCAATCCCAAATTATCGGCGACATAATCCGCGACTTTCATCCTTAAATAATTGGCGGAAGCCTGTCGTCGGGCCTTAAGACCATCGACTACTTCTCTTTGATTAATGCCAATCCGCTGGGCAATCGTTTCGATTGTTTGCCGAGAACGATTGAAGGTAAAAATATCACTTAATTCTGTTTGAGTCACACCAAGTTTTCTTGATACCTCCGCAATAATGCTGGGGGATTCTCCGCGATCATATATTTGACGAAGCTGAATAATACCGCTAACTGGCTTAGCCTCTAATCGCGCATCCAGATAATCCGCCATGACCAGGGTACGGAACTCACTTTCCATATCAATCATTAAAATAGGCAACAACGCAGAATTTGGTCGAGAAGGCAATGACTTATTAATCCCGGGATTACGGATTACCGTATCCTCCACCATAGTTATTGGAAATCCCGGATGATGCGCGGCCGTCAGCATAGCGACACCCAAAGCCTCCTTTTCAGAAAATCCTCGATCAGTCAATTCCTTCGCGTTCAGCGCCATACCCACTGTCCCATGGCCCAAGATCTTATTGATAAAAAGATTTCCGAGAAAATCCCGGGCAGGATCAGCATTATTTCGAAGCAGTTCATACGCTTGATCCGATGCTTGAGTAACCTTGTTTTGGTCCAACCCGGCAGCCTCTCCGATGGTAGCCCATGTCTGTTTCAAAAGGCGCTCAAATTCAGGATCATTAAAATCAATCTGAGCATCACGATACGCTGTATCGTGAATATCTGTCCATAGATTCGCATATTCATACATATCGGGCTCAAAGACACCTCGCGAACGGAGATCTTCAACGATGCCCCCCAAAGAATTTCTATGAGGAATTGTAATCGGAAACATTTGCAGCTCGGTAGCTGTTCGCGCCCTGATCTCGGGGACCGCACGGGTGAAGACATCTATTAACGACTTGTTAAATGCTGTCGTCATGGCGTAATCCTCGCTATAGACCGGAGCTATTTCCACGCCCCTTTGGATAGCTTGTTGTTTCAGTTTGCTCCTGGCCTCAACCGCAATTTGCGCCCTTCGCCTTTCGGTCTGTTGCCATAAATCATTGATCCGGGAATCATATTTATCAACTTCAATACTTGCTCTCCCGGATTCAGGCCTGGCCTCAACCACATGCCGGGTCATATTGACCTCATTTAAGGACCGGCCTAAGCGGGTCCAAAATCCCTGTCCGGCACTAGCCGTTCTCCCTGGGACCCTGTCCCAAGCGACTGATAATCGATCCGCCTGAACTATGCTGTGTTGATTAAAAAAGTTCTGGATATCCTGCGCCATTGATTCCAGTTGCGAAGAAACTTCAGCATCATTTAATGTATAATCGGCTTCTTTGGGCACCAACAAGGCAATGGGACCTGCGGGTGGACCACGAACAACAATGACTTCAAATTCATTAGTAAAGGGTACCTGGGTAAGTGTGCCGTAACGAAGCAGACCGATCGCATCATCTCCGGCCCTATACCCAAGTTGTTGGGTATCATTGAGCACCTTCAAATCCCGGGTATCGATCCGCTCATCAGGGATGCCAAGCTCCTGCGCCTGCTGTTGAAAGGTCCTGATCCAGCCATTAGGATCGTTATAACCAGACATACCTAATTGAAAAACAATCGTGTTATCTAATCGTGCTGGATTGCTTTCCTCTATCTGATCAATTAAAGTTTTTGCTTTATCTAAAGAATCCCCGTAATACACTCCACCAGCCCAACTCGGAGAAACCAAGGCCTTACTGGCTTGTGCCTGCAATGTCTGAAAAGACCTTACAAAATCCGATCCCTGATCGATCGTTATGGACCGCCCTGGTGTTTGTTCCCGGGGCCGCGTAATATCAACCTCTTGGGCGTAAACGATGTCTGTCTTTCCAAACGTGTTAGTCTGCTTAACTTTCTGTTTGGATAAATCCTTGCGGGTTTCCGCCACATGCAAGGCCGTTTCATATAAATTCTGTCCATCCATGGCCGAGGCATTGGAAATATCCTGATCGATCTCCACTACACCCATAGATAAACTTAAGCTTAACTGATTATTGATCACGGGGGTATCTACCCAAGTGTTTTCTTTTAATGCCAAATCTAAATTCTCGTTTGAGTTAACAAAGCTGACAAACTGCTCCAAATATTCCCGATTGGCATAGTCCGCAGAGGGTTTATCAACAACCACCAAGACTTCACCACCAACGCGTGAGACGTGAGCCCCATTTTTCGTCAAAGCGATATTGATCAATTCATCATCCAATCCTTCTGTTTGGGATAATGCCCCGACAACAAAGACCCTGCTTTCAAAAGCATCCTTGAATTGCTGCAATCTTTGCTGCAAATCCCCGGGATTGTTCGCGACTGCGATGGCGAATTCATCTCCACCATGTTGCCAGGAAATCGAGCCTTCACCTAAATTCTGAGCCAATTCCGCTAAATAATCCTTCAACTTATTGAAAGCGGCATCTGTCCCATTCTTTCCAAAAACATCATTCGTCCATTTAAGCATATTCACATCAATATGGACCAAATGCGAGACCTGACGCTGATCTGGTGGATTGGTCAGATCACTGATAACCTTATTCTCAGCAAAAATCCGTGTAGAAAGCTGAGGAGACTGAGATGTACCTTGAACCGCCATGGCGAAATCATCATTATTGACATTTTCCAGCAGCCCGATATGCACTCTTTGAAGTTCTTTATTCTCTTCAGCGATAAGCAAAACTTTATTCGTTTCTTCTGCTAACGTACGATAACGGGGCATAACCGTCTTGGCAGGATCATCAAAATTCAGTTCGGTATAATCCCTTTGGGAATTAAGTCCTACGGCTCCCCCGGAAAAGTATTTGCGCGGAATGATACGCTGAGTAGTAGGATCATAATCTTCCTTCACATAATTATAAACGCCTTTTTTGAAGGCTTCGACATACTGATTATAGATCTTCTGCTTAATCTGTTTATCCTCTACATCCACACCTTTCACTTTATTCTTATCAACGTATACCTGTCCCAAAAGGCTTTCTTTTAAATTTTTCTTAAACCAGGTTGCCAGGATCATGGAATTATAAATTTGTCGCAAGGGGGCAAAATTTCTCCCGGTATTGACTTCCTTTTCAATCTCAGGAATCAAGACCTCTCGGATGACATCCAAAGAAACCTCACTGATCTTCTCTGCCTCTTCCTGGGGGATGCTATCCAAGCCAAATTCTTCGATACCCATGCTATGCTGCATTGCCACATAATCTTCTTCCAGCATAACTTTAAGATGCTTATTCAGGATATAGACATCACTCCCTTTTTCCGCAACAACGGCATCTTTAGGAACAATCCAGATCTTATTAAAAGTATTAACCGGTATATTAACTGAGCCATACTGCTTGTAGGCTTTATCATAAACATTATCCCAGAATTCTTCTCCGATTTCTTTTTCCGGATAGATCAAAGAGGCTGTCAATTGTTTCAATAAATAATCCTGGGCCAATAAATCACGACCCATCTCCGTATAGCCAAATGCCTCAGGAATAATCCTGTCATTTTCATAGGGTGAGAGGTTAACCCACATTTCTTCCTCAGGCACGGTCAAAGAAGCCAAAAAATACTTGATGAGCTTATTGGATTCTTCCTTAAGCGCATCGCCTGTAATCTGCACATCCCCTGTATGGATAATGAAATCAAACTCCAGCGGATTCTGAGGGTAAAAGGTCATCCCTTTGATAATTACCGGTTCAAATTCATCTGTAAGGGCGACCATGGACCCGGGCAGAGGAAGATTAAGAACTGTATTCGGGGCCACCTGCGCGCAAACAGGCGCGGCAGAAACCGTGATCATGGAAAAGAAGGAAAAAACGATAAGAAATGTTAAAAATTTATAAGTAACCCGATTTTGTTGCTTACTTATAATCATATTCATGATGTTTCTCCTTGAGATTGGTTAAATTCAGATACGACTCTTTTTAAAAAGCCAAAAATGTAAATATCTTCAAAAAAAAATTAAGCATTCAATTCCGGACAAATGCTTAAGTGGATTAACTTCAATGAACTGTTAAGGCTATTATTATATGGTTATATTCGTACACATAATAATATACTTTTACCATATCTTAAAAATAACATATTTATAGCAAAATACAACATATAACTTATATACATAATATTTATTAGGTAGGTAGGTAAAGAAGCCCCCTGGGATGGGAAAAGGTTTAAATTTTATTTGCTTGCACAGCCTTGATAAAAAAATCCACAATGCGAGGATCAAACTGCGTACCTTTGTGCTTTTTAATCTCAGTTATGGCCAACTCTTTCGACAGTGCGTCCCGGTAAGGTCTTTTCGCGGTCATGGCGGCATAGCTATCAGCAACGGCCATTATCCTGGCACCCAAAGAGATGTCCTCTCCCTTAAGCCCCTTTGGGTAGCCTGATCCATCAAAACGCTCATGATGTTGTTCCACAATTGTGATGACTTCACCTAAAAACTTTAAAGGCTTTAGTATACTGGAGCCTTTTAGCGGATGGGTCTTGATCTCTTGCCATTCCTCTGCTGTTAATTCGCCTTTTTTGGTTAATATATAGTCATGTATGGCGATCTTTCCAATATCATGCAATAGGCAGGATTTATAAATTATATCGAGTTGTTCCTTGGGGAGCTTCATCTGTTCAGCAATCGCCATGCCGTATTTAGTGACAAATTCCGAATGTTCCTTTGAGAAATTATCCTTAAGATCAACCGCCGCATTCAAAGTATAAATAGTATTTATCGCTGCCCCTTCAAGAGATGTATATAAACTGGCGTTCTCGATCGCGATGGCCGCCTCCAAAGCCAAACCCTTTAAAAAACGCAGGTCATCTTCCTGGAAGATCTCTCGTGTCTTTTTATTGCTAATATTCAAAACGCCTTTAACCTCATTCTGCACGACCAACGGAACACTCATAAACGATGCCGTATAATATTTTTCATTATTTCTTCTTTTAAACCGCGGGTCCTTTTCAATATCTTCCACTAAAACTGGTTGACCTTTCTCAAAAACCCATCCGGATATATCATCACCCTTTCGGATACGCGTATCTTTTATGCTGGACTCATCCAGGCCACAAGATGTCTTGATCTTCAAAAGGCCGGTCTCCTTTTCATAAAGCAATATGGAACAAATCTCTGAAT
>JAGYNW010000349.1 GCA_018399915.1 Candidatus Omnitrophota bacterium | reverse complement strand
TTCTTGATCAGGTCCTCAATCCCGGCCGCACCCGGCACAAAGGGTTTGCCGTAAGTATTGTATTGGGCAAATAAAGAACAGATAATAGACAAAATGTCGTCTTTAGGAAACCATCCGCTGCGGTTCTCGATATAAAGATACTGGTGCAGGAAATTCTCCAGCAGCGCGCGCGTGTCAGGATCATGTAAGGCCTCATCAATCATGGCATCCAGGCTGTAGAGCAGATAATCATAAGAATTGGTCTTGATCCGGAACCGCGAGGTCAGCCCGATCTTAAAGGCACACCCGCTTAACAGGGCATTAATAAACTTGTCAATAGTCTGGACCTGAAAAAAATTGTAATTGCGGATTACATAATCCATGGTCGCAAAGGCGGTTTCCGCGGCCTGATCAGCGTCGATCCCTAATGGCGCAATCAAATTGCGCGCGTCGGTCTCTTTCAGCTGTTGAAGGGCGATCATCTTTAAAAACTGCAAAATCCGTGCCTTCATTTCAAAGGCGGATTTATTAGTAAAGGTCAAGGCCAGAATATTGCGGACAGGAATGCGGTCTCCGCGCAACGCAGGATCCAGCACCAATTGGACATACCTCTGGGCCAAAGCATACGTTTTTCCGGAGCCGGCGGAGGCCTCCACAACCCGGACCTCAGGAGAACTGAATGTTGATTTAGGCGGCGATGAGCTCATGGCAAAGCATTATAGCATTGCCGGTATGCCCCCCGCAACCCGAATTCGTTTGACTTCCGTTGGATTATCCTGCCCCTCAGGATAAAACAATATCTTTTCACGCGTATTTTTCTTTTCCTTGAACTTATCTTCACAAACACAGCCTATATTTAAATAGAAGAAACGCACACCCGTTGTTCAATTCTAATAAAAAAACAAAACACAAGAGAGGAAACCTTGTTTAATTTAGCCCACAGCAAGAGCGGACAAAAGCATACCTGGAGATTTTGGTTTCGCCTGTTCTGCTGGTTCATTATTTTCACATTTTCGCATAACACAATCGGCATCAATACGTTACAGGCTAATGTTGCTTACGCGCAGAATCCTGTCATGCCCGTGGCCGGGACTCTCCTTTCGCCATCCGCCCCCTTCATGCCGCCGGTGCTTTTAGCTATATCTATCGATGAAAAAGACCCCTTTAACATAAATTTCATTCTTCAAAGCGAAAAGCAGACAGAGGTCAATCAAAAGAATATCGAACCTCTGATCCAATATTTTCTTACCTTTTTAGCCATCCCGGAAAAAGATCTTTGGGTTAACCTCTCCCCTCAGGAAAAAGACCGTATTGTGACCCCAGAGTTAGAGGCTACCCCGGCTGGAAGAGATATGCTTATTGAAGACTACCTTCTTAAACAACTATCTGCCTCATTGAGTTATCCGGAAAAAGAACCGGGAAGAACCTTTTGGAACAAGGTATACGCAAAAGTCCAAGCTAAATACGGCACGATAGATATCCCCGCGGATATGTTCAGCAAAGTCTGGGTTATCCCGGAACAGGGAGTTGTCTATGAACAGGGAAATTCCGCCTATATCGCCAAAAGCCATTTAAAGGTATTACTTGAAGAAGATTACCTGAGTATAAAGCATAATAAGGATAATCACAAAAAACATTCTGATATCAAAGAAATGAACCATGTTTACGCAACGATTGCCCGTGAAGTGCTTATCCCGGAACTGGAA
>JAGYNW010000348.1 GCA_018399915.1 Candidatus Omnitrophota bacterium | reverse complement strand
CCCAGGCCCTGCAAGGGAAAATGCTTTCTGATCCCAAGCTCATGCAGGACATCCAGTCACTGGCCCAGGACCCGGAGATCAGATCCCTTATGACCGATCCCGCGCTTATGCAGGCCATCATGAGCGGAGACCTTAACGCCCTGGGCACCAACAGTAATGCACAGAAACTATTAGATAATCCTAAGATGCAAAAGATCATCAACAAACTTCATTCCAGTCAATAAGCCCTGGGATATTTATTTAATAAGGGAACTTTAAGCGCCACCAATAGCGGGGATTCGGAAGTGTAGGCTGCAGAATGGAATTCACTTGACCGGGATGAAAAATAAAACCGTGTTTTTCGGAATGATAATTAACTGACAAGGCAAAACGTGCGGCATTGAGCACATTAAGGTCTAAACCAAAATCTTTGTAAAAGGGATTCGAGTTAAGCGGTGTTTTTTTAGCAAAAATAAAAGGCTGTTTGGTATCATTGACAAAATCCGTTATTACTTTCTTGATAATGCGTTCTTCCCCGGTCAGCCTAAGGACCCGGCGTCTAAAAACATCTGATTCCTCAACCATAAGCGTGTCCCTACCCTCCACAAGCGGCTCGATAACCGCGCGCGCTGCTGAATTATCCACTTCCAATTCAGATTCAAAAACCAGCAGAGAAGAAAACCCGGCTGCGTAAAGAGTATCCAAAAAAACCGAAGGATACGGCCTTTGGGATGTTTCGAGCCCATCAACACCCGGCGCGTCAAACACAAGGTAACCGTTCGGCATCAAAATCTTTTTGATGGCCGCGTAGAATTCCCGGCTGTAGATCTTGCTCAAATTGTATTCGGTAGGTTCCGGAAAATCCATGTAAACGGCATCAAACCTTTGCTTAGATTGCCGGACGAAAGAATAGGCATCCTGGATCACTACCTGAAGGCGCCTATCACTAAACGCGTTCTGGTTCAAACGGCTTATCACCGGATGAGACCGCGCCAGTTTGATCATAACCTTGTCCAGTTCCACCACAGTGATCGCCTCGATCTGTGGATACTTCACAAGCTCACGCACAAGCAAGCCGTCTCCGGCCCCAAGCACCAAAACCCGGGCAGGTATCTCTCCTTGGAGGATAACCGGTACATGCGCGAAATATTCATGGTAGATCTCCTCGGTCATGGCATAGAATTGAAAATTCCCATCAATAAACAGCGCATTACTCCTTACAGGATCACGCAAATCCACCTTGCTTTTTCTGTAGGCATTAACCATCCGGTTAGCGAGCACGGCATCGCGTGTATTAGGCATCCGCACAAGATCAATGCGTTGATACTCAGACACATATCTTTCGATGGGAGGGAATTGGGGCATTCTTTGCCAAAGGGAAGAAAAGGAATCTACGCTAAAGGGATAATAATAATATTTTTTAAGCAAATACTGATTAATCGGGCCGATCCTCAAAAAAGAAAATACGAAAAAGAAAACAAGCCCCGCAACCAGTGTTAAGCGCGTAACCGAGTTTTTCGGTTTTTCCGTCTCCTGGCAAAAACCCTTCGGATCCGCAAGCAGGAAAACGGCAATCAAAAAATTTACAAAAGCGATCAAAAGACTAATGGTCAGTAAATCATAGCGCGGGATCAAAAACAAAGGGAAAAGGCAACCGGCGATCAAGGATCCGAAATAATCCGAGGCTAACACTCGATTCGTTACCCCGGCGTTATC
>JAGYNW010000347.1 GCA_018399915.1 Candidatus Omnitrophota bacterium | reverse complement strand
CAGCTGCTTTGCTGCCCGCATCCTACGCACACCATCTATGATGTGGTATGTCCAATCGTTCACTTTAACAACCCTCACCGGGTCAATCATCGATGTGTTGATGATATCAATCTTCATCCACTTCACATCTTCTTTGGCCGCCTCCGAATTTTCATCGGGATGGTGGTGCCTCGGATGATTTGGCAGTGGGGTTAATAACCGGAAAGGTACTCTGTCTCTCATTGTAAACTTGGCGTTACCCATGATTTCCTCCTTTAAAAAGTTTCGGGCCGGCCCGATTTGGTTAATGTTGTCTGCGCGCTTGAAAAAGAGATATTCCACAGACCGTGCCAAAGGAGAAAAACGGAATAAAATTATTTTAAGTTATTAATATAATTGAATTTTATTGATAATTATTCGAGGTGAGATTTTCAACAAAACTATAACATTCAATCTGAATGTACTATCACATTCATTTTTTTAGAGCTTGAATGTAATACTGAATGTAATAGTGAATGAAGGGAGAAGGGATTAAATGGTGATCTTGTTCCAGCGACGAAGAATTGTCTGGTAGGGGCACCCAATTTCCTTAGCGGCTTTAGTTTTATTGCCATGATTGTTTTTCATGGCATGTATTATCTGTTCATCTGTGTATTTCATATTTCCAGGAAGCGTATGAGTGGCAGCGTCTTCAACCCGCTTAGGTATAGATTTATTCTGGTGCTGTGTTATTGATTCCGGCAGATCATCCAAACATATTGGGGATGGATCATCATTCATGATTTTTTCCCGCTCAATTTTTTCTATGATATGGATCAGCCCCCGGATGTTATCAGGCCAATCATAATCCAATCGAGGCAGGTCATTTTCAAGATCTGTTGATACAGGAATGTTTTTGGATAACGATTTGAAAAATAATGGAATATCACATTTTCTCTCTCGAAGTGGAGGGATAAGGATTTGTTCTCTATTCAATCTGTCATACAGATCAGCCCTGAATTTCCCTTCTTTGACCAATGTTTCAAGGTCCGAATTGGTCGCGACAATAACAAAGGCATCGCTTTTTTGGGTTTCGGATGAACCAACGACTTGATACTGCCAGAATCCATCGGTATCCTGAAGCACCCCTAAAAGTTTCTGTTGATGATTTATCGAAAGGTTCCCGATTTCATCAAGAAACAATGTGCCACCAACGGCGTTTTCAAAGGCACCGGTTTTGTTTTTTTCAGCTCCTGTAAAGGCCCCTTTTTTATGGCCGAACATTTCGGATTCAAACAACTTATCTGGAATAGCACCGCAATCTATTTGGATGAAAGCACCTTTCAGCTTCAGCGAATAGTGGATAGCCCGCGCAAAATGGGTTTTACCCGTCCCTCTCTCGCCCAATAACATGACTGGCCCTTTGAAATCGGTGGATTGAACAATTTTTCCAAACTTTGATATGCGGATTTTCAGATCATTAATCGACCGCGCCTGGGATATGATCTTGACCTCTGGAAATGCCTTTTCTGCCTCCATCGCCTGCTGGTTAATATCTTCATCCCTTTCTGCCTTTTTCTTGGCCCTGTGATTTCTGGATTCAATGGATGCGTATAAATCAAGGAGGTGTTTTTCTTTCAGGTCCCATGCGGTTTTGTATGTGAATGAAATATTTGAAGCTGCCTCACAGAACTCATCAATAAATCTGTCCGCATTAAAGACCAGGGCTTCCTGTATG
>JAGYNW010000346.1 GCA_018399915.1 Candidatus Omnitrophota bacterium | reverse complement strand
GGAACGCTGCCGCCGTAATGCCAAGCCCTTTGAATACGCGTTTCTCTTAGACGCGCTGAAAGACGAGCAATCCCAGGGCATCACCATTGATTCGGCCCGCTGTTTTTTCAAGACCAAAAAACGCAATTACATCATCATCGACGCACCCGGCCATATCGAATTTTTGAAAAACATGGTGACCGGCGCCTCACGGGCCGAGGCCGCGCTTTTAGTCATTGACGCCAAAGAAGGGGTGCAGGAAAATTCCCGGCGCCACGGCTACATGCTCTCCATGCTGGGCATCAAACAGATCGCGGTGCTGGTCAATAAGATGGACCTGGCGGATTACGCGGAAAAACGCTTTAACGTGATCGTCAAAGAATATACCAAATTCCTTAAAAAGATCGCCATCGAACCCATGGCCTTTATCCCGGTCAGCGGCATGCAAGGCGATTCCATTGCCAAAAACATGAAAGCCATGCCCTCGTATAAAGGGGACACGGTCCTGCAGGTATTAGACCGCTTCCAGACCGAAAAACTGCCGGAAGACAAACCGTTCCGGATGCCGGTGCAGGCGGTGTATAAATTCACCAAAGACGGCGACGACCGCCGCTGCGTTGCCGGCACCATTGATTCCGGCACATTACGCGTGGGCGATCCGGTTATTTTTTATCCCTCAGGCAAAAAAAGCAAGGTCAAATCCATCGAACGTTTTAATCAGGACAATCCGCAAAGCCTTACGGCCGGATATGCCGCGGCCTTTACCCTGGCCGAACAGATCTATGTCACACGCGGGGAACTGGCCTGCGTGGAAGGCGAACGGAAACCCGAGGTTACCACCCGGCTTAAAGTGAATCTGTTCTGGCTCAACAAAAAACCTTTGACCCGCAAAAAACAATACCTGCTTAAGATCGGCAGCATGAAAGTCAAAGTCAGGCTTAAGGAGGTCGTGAACGTGATCGACGCCTCGAACCTGAACAATTCCTCTAAAAATCAGATCGAACGCCACGATGTGGCTGAATGTATTCTGGAGACAGATAAAGTCATCAGCTTTGACAAGGTGGCGCACTTTGCGCATACCAGCCGGTTTGTGATCATTGATAATTTTGAGATCTCCGGCGGAGGCATCATCCAGGAGGGGTTGAAAGACAAACAAAGCACCCTGCGCGAAAAAGTGCTGTTGCGTAATTACAAATGGGAAAGCTCAGTGCTGACCGCAGCCAACCGCGCTAAAAAATACAATCAGAGGTCCGCGCTGATCCTGATCACCGGAGAAAAAGATTCCTCAAAAAAAGAACTGGCCAAACAGGTAGAGAAAAAACTGTTTGATGACGCCAAATTCGTGTATTTTCTGGGGATCGGGAATGTGCTGTACGGAGTGGACGCGGACATCAAAAGCCTGAAACACGATCCCAAGAAAAACCGGGCCGAACATTTGCGCCGCCTGGCTGAGGTCTCGCATATCCTGCTGGATACCGGCGTGATCCTGATCGTGACCGCCACATGCCTTGAGCAGGAAGACCTGGAGATCATCAAGACATCCATTGACCCGGATCTGATCGAGACCCTATGGGTAGGGGAGGATAAGACCACAGATATTATCTGTGATCTGCACCTGACAGATACCGGGGATGTGAATTCAGCGGCCAACATTGTCATTGACATGCTGGCCACCCAAGGCATCATCTTTAAAGCGTGGTAAATACGCAAGATGCTGCGCA
>JAGYNW010000345.1 GCA_018399915.1 Candidatus Omnitrophota bacterium | reverse complement strand
ACAAAATACGAAATGGCCTTTGGCAGCATCTTGTGCTCCAGGGCATGAATATGCTTTTCCAGGGCTTCCTGGCTCATTCCCTCTTTGATCTTGAACCCTTCCTGCATAATGATCGGCCCATGATCCATTTTTTCATCCACAAAATGAATGGTCACTCCGGTCACCTTAACGCCATAAGTAAAGGAATCCTTAATCGCCCTGGCGCCCTTAAAAGAAGGAAGCAATGACGGATGAATATTGATGATCTTTTTAGGATATTTTTTCACAAAAAAGGGCGACAATATCTTCATATAACCGGCCAGGACTATAAAATCAATCTCTTCTTCCTTCAAATGAATGACAATATCCCTTTCATAGCTTTGCGGAGTCGCGTAATCTTCTCTGACCAGACACAAGGTCTTGATACCTGCCTCTTCAGCGCGTTTTAAGGCATGGGCCTTACGGTTATTGGAAAAAACCAGCGCCAACTCTGCTTTGATCTTCTTTTGCTTGACAGCCTGAATGACCGCCTGTAAATTTGACCCATACCCTGATACAAAAACAACAAATTTCATATACGCATCTCCTGTAACATAGCTCTCGCCGGCCCAAAGGATTTTTTACACGCAGGCCTTTATCCTTTTATTCCCGGGCTTAACCTTATTTATAAGCCCTGTCTTTTAAAATCTCTAACAAGTATGCCATCCTTTTCAGCTTAAAACCATCATAAAAAAAAATTTTTAATGTGCTTGCCAAAGTTCCTTATGATGTTTGGATCTGATGAAACCCCCGATGCCGACCAACGTAATAAGCCCACCCACGCTGATCAAAATGTAAAAGATCTCGATAAACTGGGACAACCATGAACTTATCAACATCGAGACCAGAAAGGCAAAATGGATAACGATCTCCAGGGCACTAAAGACTTTTCCGCGCATTTTCTCATCGCTGACCAAATGAATGATGGTATTGGAAGCAATAAAGACCGGGCCGATAATGATCCCCCAGAAAAAGGAGATCAACATGGCTAAGATCAGACTAGGAAAATTATGCACAATCACAGAAAACAAAATGAGCATAAGCCCCCCGGCAGTCAAACAAAAAAAGATCGTTTTATACCACGTAAACCGCTTGCCCCATTTCCCGTAAGCGATGGCACCAAAAAACAGCCCTGCTCCCAAGCAAACCGCTAAAACCCCCAGATCCTTTGTGATACTGTGAAAGGATTGCTGGATAAAAACGATGATGACGACATAAACCGCCCCGGCTGAAGACAACAACACAAACATCATGTCAATAATAAATCGAATCTCTTTATGCCGGATCAAATAAAGGATGCCTTCTTTGATCTCCTGCCATATGGATTTCCGCAAAGGACCGACGATCTCTTTACTTGTCTTCAAAAAACTCCCTTTATACATTTTGATCTTTTTGGGCATATTCATGGAAAAAATGATCGCGCCGGACATGAAAAACGTGAACGCATCAATAATAAATCCATTGCGCGCCCCGAATGTTTCGATCAAAAAACTACCGATCATGAAACCCAATACGGCCGCGATCATGCCTGTGGTTGATACCATGGAGTTAGCCATAAGCAAATGGCTTTCCCCGACAAGATCCGGAATGATCGACATCTTGGCCGGGATATAAAAACGGCTGAAACAGAAAACAAGGAAGACGACAATATAGATCGGAACCATCGATTTTTGATACATAAAAATAAACGGGATCGTCAGGACC
>JAGYNW010000344.1 GCA_018399915.1 Candidatus Omnitrophota bacterium | reverse complement strand
TCATCCTCGGAGATCTCCAACGCCACTAAAATCTCTTTCAGTGATAATTTCTTTTTCTGAAGTTCCCGGATCTGTTCCAAGCGCAGGCAAGAACTATCATCAAAATATCTGAATTTAGTCTCCGGGCTACGTCCGATCTCTTTAAGCAGACCCAATTTTAAATAAAACTTTAAAGTATGCGTAGAAAAACCACTGATTTTAGCGAGGTCCTTAAGAAGATAAATATTTTTCATGTAGATTAATATACTTATTAATATTTATTTAAACAACGCATCAACTCTCCAAGTAGAGAGTGTTTCATATTGTCATACAAGAACCCATTACTGTCAACCGTAATTTTCCTTCTAACGCTCTGCGCGATACCTATGCCGGCCCTTCTGAAAAGACTGTTCTTTTAGTTTCTGCCAAATAGCATCCGCCTGCTCTTTTCGTCCCATTTGCGACAAAAGGCACGCTTTTGTATCGAGATAAGCGCGATTATTTTCATCATAGGATAGGGCAAGATTAACCCATTTTAATGCTTCCTCTAAATTTTTGTCCTTTTTGCAATATATCCAAGCCAGATCATTATACGCATCGGCCAGATAAGGTTGTTTTGCAATGCTTTCATGCAAGTATTTTTCTTTTTCATCTAAACTTAAAGACTCATAATGTATCTGATAATGCATATACGAAGGATTGGCGAGCGCCAGCAAAAGCATGGGCAAGATCGTTACCCCGACATTATAGCTAAAATGCGCACTGATGCTGGCCCATGTCGATCCGCTAACAGCCCTCAAAACTGTCAATGTCAACCCCAAAAACGCAACAACTACGATGGCCAGCCAATCACCCCAATACTGGCCAACGTGAAGAAGCGCAAATATAAGAGCCACAAAAGCAACAGCGAACACCGTCCCTTTTAACCGTTTCAGAACAGAAAAGAAATAGCCCCGAAAAATGATCTCTTCGATAATGGGTGCCATAAATAAGGCCAGGAAAATAAAAAGACCAATGACCAGGGGAGACTGGGTTTCCTTCAAAATATCACCCAAAGGGGTTTGCGGTGTCACCGGCCTTCGTAGCGCGAGAAACGCGGCCATAAAAGCGTAACCCATCCCCAGCAATGCAGGTGCGAAAATTTTTTTCAGGACCGCCTTTCGCGGAAAAGCTAATCCCAAGTTAAAACCCATCCCTTGGGCTGAAATCTGCCGGGTTATGTTAAAGATCCTGGCCAAAACCACAGCGGAGGAAATGCTGGCTGTCATCAAAAGCTCCAAAAGGTCCGCATTCCAGTCAAATATGGTGCGCGTAACCAACCTTAAAAAAAATGATGACGCCACAATGCTATACAACCAGATAATGATCACACCTAAAGCATCGGAAAGCAAACAAGGCTCTCTTTTCTGCGCTTGAAGGCTAATCATCTTCTTAAAATCTCGCCGTATCCGCAAATATAAAGGTGTGGCAAAACTAATTATAAAAAACGGCACGCTATTGTATGTCCCCGCCCCCAAAAAAAGCAGAGCCAACGCCAGCATAAAAACAAAGACCAGATTACGTGAAAATTCTCGAAAGGCATTTCCATGAAACCTGGCCCCCATATTGACATATAAAATCCCGTCCCATAATATTGTAACAAAAATCAAGATATAAACGATGTAAATCATTGTCCGCTCCCCAAAAATATGCTTTTTAAGGCGCCTTGCATCTTCTCTAGACAAAAAAAGACTCCCAAATTTCTTACGGTTTGCGTTT
>JAGYNW010000343.1 GCA_018399915.1 Candidatus Omnitrophota bacterium | reverse complement strand
TGATAAATAATCTGGCTAAAATCCATTCAACTGATTGCAAATCAAAATGTTTTTGTTATAATAGGGCATCATGAAAAAATATTTCCCGATTGGACTATTGCTTTTTTGCCTTTTAAGTTGTGGCTGCGCGCAAGTGACCGAGACCGCCAAAGTTCTTTGGGGGTCTTCAACCGCGACGTTGGAAGAGGCCCGAGAAGATGGTGAGAGCAAGACATTCGCGTGTTCTTACGAAGACTGTTTCGATACGGTTTTGCGTATGGACAGGGACCGGGCCACAGAGGATAACAGGCTCCCCACCAATAAGATCTTTGATGTTTTCCTTAAAGATAGATCTCAAGGACATATGGTGGTTATGGGCATTAGCGGCAATGTTAATACTACCAAGGTAGGCATTTTTTTTGAGCGCAAAGGGATTCGCGCCACACAGATCGATATTACTTCTTTAAGCTCAACGGCGAAGGAAAAGGTCGCGGCTGCGGTTTTCAATGAACTCAGTCTGCGTTATTCCGAAAAAAGTATAGGCAAAGATTAATGACTAGAGATACGAAAATTATTTGCACGCTTGGGCCGGCGAGTTCTACCGAGCCGGTTTTATCCAAAATGGCCGCGCAAGGTATGAATGTGGCGCGACTCAATTTTTCTCATGGCCAACATGAAACGCATCTTGAGATGATGCGGTTGATCGCCAAGATCAATAAAAAAAGGAAGACGCAGATCCGGATTTTGCAGGACCTTGAAGGATTCAGGATCAGGGTAGGTCATTTCACGGGTGATAAGGTATTGATTAAGGATCAGATCGTTTATATGTCTAACAGTGAGGACCCCTCTTATGATCATATCCCTTTTGATTTTTCCGAAGACATCAAGCTGATCAAGAAGGGCATGGAAGTCTTTATTGATGATGGCAATTTGTTCTTAAAGGTGCTCGATAATAAAGCCAGGCGTTTGAAGCTGAAAGTGCTGCAGGGCGGCATTCTTAAACAACGCAAGGGGATCAATATTCCCAAGTTACAGCTGCAGGCCGATATTATGACTGAAAAGGATAAAAAGGATCTGGATTTTGGGATCGCGCATGGGGTAGATTGTGTGGCTCAGTCTTTTGTCCGTAATGACCGGGATATTAAAAGCGTTGTGGATCGTGTCAAAGCTACGCTGCCGGATTGCAAGGTTATTGCCAAGATTGAGAACCGTGAGGGCGTCGCGCATATTGAAAGCATTATCAATGCCTGTGACGGCATTATGGTGGCCCGGGGCGATTTGGGCGTCAGTTTGCCGATTTATAAAGTGCCCTTGATCCAAAAGCACATTATCCGCCGCTGTATCCGCAAGAAAAAATTTGTGATCGTGGCCACGCAGATGCTGGAAAGTATGATCTCTCATAACCGGCCCACCCGGGCAGAGGTCGCGGATGTTGCCAATGCGGTTATCGATGGAACCGATTATGTTATGCTCTCTGCCGAAACCGCGGTTGGGCAATATCCCGTGCGAAGCATCAATATGATGCGTCAGATAATTGAATACACCGAACGCCGTGAAAGTTCACGGTATTAATTCCTCCTAAATATGATTGAAAATGAATTATTATTTCTGGGATTGTTAAAAGACGGTCCCAAGCATGGGTATGAGATCAAAAAAATCATACAGGAGGAATTGTTTCCTTTTGTCGCCATCAAGATCAAATCGATTTATTATCCGCTGAACAAAATGGCCAAGTTGGGTTTGGTTGACAAGGATATCGGTAAAGAGGG
>JAGYNW010000342.1 GCA_018399915.1 Candidatus Omnitrophota bacterium | reverse complement strand
CAAACAACCTTCACGATCCGCGGGAAGAAAGGACAAAAACTTTTTATCTGCAAAAACGAATATGACTATGACAAAAAAACTATTTTGGTTACAAGCACAGACGAGAACGGTAAAATTCACAAAAATTTCAAATTTTCCCTTGAAATACCTACGACCGATTACGCGACCCTTGTTTATTTTTTAAAACCCTTTTTAAAAGATATGACCGCAGGAAAAACCATTCGCTTCAATTTCCTCAGTTCAGAGCCAGGAATTTACAAGTTAAAAGCTCAGCTGGAGGCAAAAGAGGCCTTAGGCGCAGGGTCGCAACAAATAGAAACAATAAAAATAGCGATCAGGCCTGACATGGGGGCATTCAATATAATCCTTGACAGATTTGTTCCCCCGACCCTACTCTGGTACAGTCAAGAGTCTCCCCATACATGGCTAAAATACGAAGGATTAGAGTCAGGACGCGGGTCCGCCCATATAACAACAACCGTTAAACAAATGGTTCCGGTCTCAAGGAATGAATAACCATGAATAAGAAACCCCTATTCGGTCTGGACGAGATACTGTCAATACTTCCGCATCGGCCGCCTTTCCTTTTTGTGGATGAGGTCATTCGATTCAAAGCAAATCAAATGATCATCGCCCAAAGAACTATCCGTTCCGATGAGCCCTGGTTTGAAGGGCATTTTCCCCAAAAAGCCATCATGCCAGGCGCACTGGTACTGGACGCCTTGGCCCAAACCAGCGGATTGCTTCTGGGATTCAGTCAGAAAACAGAACCCCGGGGAAAAAAAGAACCACCCGCGCTGTTTTTCCTTGCCTCATCCCAAATAAAATTTATCTCAACCGCGCTTCCCGGTGAAACGCTTAATCTCATATCCGAGAGCCGCGAAAAATTCGAAAAATTATATTCCTATGATGTGGAAGCCACTGTTGGCCGAAAAACCGTTGCCAAAGGCATCCTGACGCTTGCGGCCATAGAAGGGAACTTATGAAAGCATTAATCATACGGGCCAACCCGAGAAAAAACGGTCATACACAAAGACTAACCAACCTTTTTATTGAAGGCCTTAAACAGGGCGGCGCACAAACAACAGAAATCGACCTTAAGGGCAAAAAGATCAACCAATGTCTCGGCTGCTACCACTGCTGGCTTGTCACCCCCGGCAAATGCGTTCATAATGATGATATGCCTTCTATCATGAAAGAGTTTACCTCTTGCGACATTGTTCTCTTTGCCTCTCCGCTCTATATCTACAGCGTAAGCGGCTACCTCAAAGTCTTCCTGGACCGTTTATTGCCCTACATGAAAAACGAACACCTTCCGGCAGGCTCAGAAAACATCCGCAATGCAATACGCGATCCCCAAACTTGGCCTCAAAAAATGGCATACATTCTCGTCGGGGCTTTTCGAGGATTTAATACCTTCGATGGGGCCCGAAAAACACTTGAACTTTTTTCCGAAGGATTACAATTGCCTTTAGCCGGCGGGCTTATCCGTCCTGAATCATACCTTTTGCCGTTTACTTATTTAAAACCCAAAACAATCCGCACTGTGAGCGCCTCTTTTAAAAAAGCCGGGCTTGAGCTGGTGACACAAGGTAAAATCTCAAACGCGTCCATTACAAACGCCGGTGCGCCCTTGTCAGAAAACATCACTCATTTTATTGAAGATTCCAACATCTATTGGCAGGAAGCGCAAACCCTTGGGGCAAAGGCCATGGATCCAGACCGCGTTACAGGCCTTGTACTAAGAAATCCCAAGAT
>JAGYNW010000341.1 GCA_018399915.1 Candidatus Omnitrophota bacterium | reverse complement strand
GATAAAACGTTGCTAGCAAAAACAGAAACAGACGATCAGGGCCGCTTCGATATTGTAGTGTCTGATCATATTGCTTTAGAAGTGGTGATGAACGCGGGGCAGGGCCATAGGGCAGTCTTCCATCTTGCGCCTGAAGCCGCTAGGGTTAACAGTCCCCAGAAGGCTATGCCGCTAAACCAAAAAGAGATTCTTGATCCAGAGCCGCGGTCAGGTCCGGAATTAATGCGTGTGGCGGCTGGTATAGGATCGATCGTCGCCATCTTTTTATTCATCTATATTATCAAGAAAAAACATGCATTTTGATATCTTTTCACAAGGCAAATCATTTTTTCACAAATTGGATCCCCGGGTCAAGATCCTTGTTTTTATCCCTTTAGTTTTTGTAGTGGCCCTTTTGCGGGATATTGAGGCTGCGGCCTCGTATTTGGCCTTAGCCGTTATTTTTATTGTTGTCGCCGGGACTGACCGCAAAGCGTTAGGATCCCGGATATTTACTTTGAATATTTTTATTTTAATGCTTTGGTTAACGCTTCCTTTTAGTATGGATGGCAAAGCCCTTTTTATCTTTAATCATATGTCCTATAGCGCGCAGGGCGTGGTTTACACTCTGATAATCACCTTCAAAGCCAATGCCATTCTTTTGTTTACCATCGCCTTGATAGGCACAACAGATGTTTTTGCCTTGGCGCATGCCTTGTTTCATTTGAAATTTCCCAAGAAGCTGGTTTATCTGGCGATCTTTCTTTACCGGTATATCAGCGTGTTGCATGATGAGTACGACCGTTTAATAAAAACGGCTAAGGCCAGATGTTTTGTTCCTAAAACCGATATACGTACCTTTAAGACATACGCCTATATGGTGGGCATGTTGTTTGTAAACAGTTATGAAAGGTCGCAGAGGATTTATCAAGCCCTTCTCTTGCGGGGATTCCGAAGTGATTTTCCTATGTTGAGGCATTTTCATCTGCATAATGAGGACATTATTTTTGCCGGGATTATGGTATTAATCCTTTCAAGTGGAGTTATTTTATGGAATTGATAAAGCTGGATAACCTTTGTTATCGGTATCCGGGGGACATTGAGGTCTTTGACAGGTTGAATTTTTCTTTTAAGAAGGGTGCACGTATAGGCATTATCGGAGCTAACGGAAGCGGAAAAACCACTCTTTTTTCCCTTATTTTGGGATTGGCATATCCTCAGGGAGGCTCTGTTTCGCTTTTTGGGGACAAGTGTTTTGAGGAAAAGGATTTTGTGCTGGCGAGGCGGAAGATGGGCTATCTTTTTCAGGATCCGGATGATCAGGTTTTTTGTCCCAGCGTGGAAGAAGATATTGCCTTTGGACCTTTAAATCTCGGGTTTCCTGTAGAACATGTCCAGCAAACCGTTAAAAGACTATCAGAAGAATTAGGGATCTCATCTTTGCAAAAAAGGATAACCACGAAACTTTCCTGGGGTCAGAAACGCCTTGTTTCTCTGGCCGGAGTGCTTGCCATGGACCCGGAAGTCCTGATCCTAGATGAGCCGACCGCCAGTATTGATGATAATGTCATAAAGAAGATTACAGGATATTTAAACAATGCTGATTATTCATTGCTCATTGCTTCTCATGACAGGCAGTTCCTTAAAGCTTTAGACGCGGATATTTACCTGTTAAAAGAAGGCAAATTAATGGAACATAAAGGATAATATTGGCATTACAAGAAAAGCCTGTTCTTTTTAAAAAAAGGGCAGGCTTTAGTATTTTGAATTTTTTTAAAATACAA
>JAGYNW010000340.1 GCA_018399915.1 Candidatus Omnitrophota bacterium | reverse complement strand
ACCACTGGCTGCAACGGCATTGCCTGCGCCATGGAGGGCCTGATGTCGCCTGAAGCCGCGGGCGTCTACTGCGGTCCAGGCCTTGCTGAAATCTGCGAAACCGTTGGTATCCCGCCGGTCCTGCATGTGGGCTCATGCGTAGATAACAGCCGGATACTGCTGGCTGCAGCAGCAGTGGCTAATGAGGCCGGATGTGATATATGCGATCTGCCGGTTGCCGGAAGCGCGCCCGAATGGATGAGCGAAAAGGCGATCAGCATAGGCCATTACTTTGTTGTCTCAGGCGTATACACGGTCTTTGGCGTCACTCTGCCTGTTTCTGGAGCACCGGTTTTCCAGGATTATCTGTTCAAGGAATTTGAGAATCTTTATGGCGGTATGTGGGATTTGGAAGTGGATCCGATCAAGCATGCGCAGAAGATGATCGCCCATATAGACAAGAAACGCAAAGATCTCGGTATTGATAAGGCACGCGAGACGTTGCTAAGAGATATGGCGGAACGCCAAGGCAAATTGGCTTAAAAGGAAGCTTCATATGGTAATTTTTAACAGGATTTAAATCCTCAGCGAAGGAGGAATATATATATGTCTAAACTAATTGCGTTTGCAGCCATTCAGGGCGGATACAAGGTTGTCTCTTCAGTGGAAGGTGCCTATAACCAAATGCTGGAGAGCTACAATGCGGATACAAAAGTCGAATTCCCAAATACCGGTTACTATCTGCCGATTATCTATTCGTTGACCGGTTTGAAAGTTCAAACCCTGGAAGATTTACGTCAGCCTCTGGATTTTGCCAAAAAACTGCTCCCCCCGCATATCAAGGGAAAGCATCATTTGCCCTACCTGGGCCCACTTTTGGATGCGGGTATGGCAGCGGTCTTGTGTTGTGAAATCGCAGAAGCGTTAAGAATTGTACAGGATCCGGATTTTTATTATCCCTATGAAGATCCTGATCTGGAAAACGGAAAAAAATGGCTCGGGCCAACCGATGACGTTATCCTGAGAAAACGCGGGGTGGAATTTGTTGACGGCTCCACATCCGGGTTTGCCGCGATTGTGGGGGCTGCTTCAAGTTCGGCCATGGCTAAGAAGATCATTGAGGAATATCAGAAACGGGATCTCTATATTTTCTGTGCGGCAAACTACCGTGGAGTCTCCATCATTGATCAGCTGATTGAAGAGAATGTCCAGATCGGGTGGAATACACGGATCGTGCCCTTCGGGCCGGATATTACATCCGCTGCCTTTGCGCTCGGGTTTGCCAATCGCGTGGCAATGTCCTTTGGCGGTATGCAGCCCGGAGATTACAAAAATATTCTTTTGTACAATAAAGAGCGGGTTCTGGCTTTTGTGAATGCGCTAGGCGATATCGGAACCGAGTGGGGTGTTGCCGCGGCCGGATGCGTTAACTGGGGCTTTCCCACGATCGCCAACACCGATATTCCGGAAATCCTTCCGACTGGTATCTGTACATATGAACATGTGGTCGCCAATGTTCCGGAGGAAGAAATTGTTCAGCGTTCAATCGAGGTACGGGGCTTAAAGGTCCAGGTATCTGAGATTGACATTCCATGCTCCTTCGGTCCGGCCTATGAAGGCGAGCGGGTCCGCGGCAAAGATCTGCATTCCCAGATGGGCGGCGGCAAGACCCAGTGCACTGAGCTGGTCAGAATGGCGGAGATGAAGGATATCGAGGACGGCAAGATCGAGGTGGTCGGCAAGGATGTGACCGATATTAAAGAAGGCGATACCTTGCCCCTGGGTATTTTTGTGCA
>JAGYNW010000034.1 GCA_018399915.1 Candidatus Omnitrophota bacterium | reverse complement strand
CATCTCCGATGACGTCTTGTTCTTCGACAAGATTTTGTTACCTTGATTGATGAATCCCATGTGACCGTGCCGCAGTTGAACGGTATGTACGCCGGTGACCGGGCCCGCAAGGAGACCCTTGTCAAACATGGTTTCCGGCTGCCGTCCTGCCTGGACAACCGGCCGCTGAAATTTCAGGAATTCGAAAAGGCGATCGGCCAGAGGATCTTTGTTTCGGCTACGCCCTCGGCTTACGAACGCAAGCAGGCCCGGGATCAGATCGTTGAGCAGATCGTGAGGCCCACCGGCATTGTGGATCCGCCGATTGAGGTACGTCCCACGGCCGGACAAATCGAGGACCTGGTTACGGAGATCAAGCTGCGCGCGGACAGGCAAGAGCGGGTTTTGGTCACAACGCTGACCAAGCGCATGAGCGAGGATCTGACAGAGTATTTGGAAGAACAGGGCTTAAAGGTAAAGTACCTGCATTCGGATATTAAAACCATTGACCGGGCTCAAATCCTCAAGGACCTCCGTTTGAAGAAATTCGATTGTCTGATCGGGGTCAACCTTCTGCGGGAAGGCCTTGATTTGCCGGAGGTGTCTTTGGTCGCGATTTTTGACGCGGATAAGCAGGGGTTTCTGCGTTCAGAGACCTCTTTGATCCAGGTTGCCGGCCGGGCAGCGCGTAATATCCACGGCCGGGTCATCATGTACGCCGACACGGTCAGTAGCGCCATGAAGGCCACGATCCAGGAAAGTGAACGCCGGCGCAAGATCCAGATCGCCTACAATAAAGAGCACAATATCAAGCCCGCGACTATTATCAAGGCCATCGGCCAGGGCATTGAAGGCTATGCGATTGAGCATGCCGATGATGTGGTGCTTGATGTGGTAGGCAAAAGTGATGAAGAGCACATCTTTCTGGATTCCATCGCGGCCCTGGAGCGCGAAATGGAAACTGCGGCCCGCAATCTGCATTTTGAAAAAGCAGCCAGGATCAGGGATAAGATCAAGGCCATGAAGGCGGAACAATACAGATAATGATAATCAAGGACAGAACATGTTATTAGGTGTTGATATCGGCAATACAACCATCAGCGTGGCGGTTTTCAAGGCAGGCAAGATCACGCGTAAAGTCTCTTTTTCCACAGACAGGATGCGGGGATTTGCCCCCAGGTGGGAGGCCGTCTTGCGCGATGTCAAGACCGCATTGCCGGATCTCAATAGCGCAGTGATCTGTTCGGTCGTGCCTAAGGCCGTGGCACCTGTGAAAAGGGGTATTAAGAAGGTCCTTGGGTCCACGGCAGATATCAAGGTAGTGGGAAAAGATCTGACCGTACCGATCAGGAATCAGTATCATCGGCCCAATGAAGTAGGGCAAGACCGGCTTTTGTGTGCCTTTGCCGCAAAATCCCTGTACGGGTCCCCGGCCCTGGTCATCGATTTTGGCACGGCCATAACCTTTGATGTGGTTTCTTGTTCCGGCGCGTATTTAGGAGGCGTGATTATCCCCGGGATCCGCTTGTCCCTGGAATCCCTTTTTGCCAACACCGCTTTATTGCCCCGGGTGCAGGATCTCAAAGCCCCGCGCAATCTCATTGGTAAAAGCACCCGGGAAAGCATTCTCAGCGGTATTTTTCATGGTTACGGATCCATGTGCGCCGGGCTGATTGAACAGTTTGGGCTTCAGATTAAACAAGAGCCCAAAGTGATTGTTACCGGCGGGCATACGCGCCTGATGAAAAAATACATCCATTCACAGATTGACCAGATTGATGACAGCCTGGTTTTCAAGGGCATGTACCTTTTGTACAAGTCTGCGTAGGCCTTTTTCCGGATCTCCCGGCTGCTGATCTTTAAACCTCTCTCAATTTATCTTGTAGCAGTTTTTACCCAAAAATGACGTATTTTTGCCATTTTAGGCCATTTTTTGCCTAAAATCTGTTAAAAAGTCATTACTGCTACAACTGCTACAGTAGCAGTACCAAAAGAAACAATTAATTTGATTTGGGTTTTTAAGATTATTATTACTATTAATTAAGGTGTATTTCTTGAAAAACCTTAAAAAACATGTTATCTTTTAATTCCTTTCCAGAATGTGCACGTATCAATAGCTTTTAAAGGTCTTATGAAAAAAAGCAATTTATGATTGGTTATTGTTTAATTTTACTAAAGGAGTCCTTCATGTTCTTTAGCGCCTGTAATCCTAAAAGGGTCTTTTCGCAATCGGTGTCTTTCTTTGTCTTTTTGACTTTTTTATTAAGCATCTTGTGTCCTCCCGGCCTTTCCCAGGAACTTGTATCGGCACAAAAGAGTTTTTTGTCTGACAGTCTTTTGCCCGCGCCAGGCACAGCAGTACAGATTTCAGAGAACTTTACTCCGATACTGATCAAGGGTGTGACTATTGATCCGGAAGATCCGTTTGCTTTTAATTTTCTTGTGGATACAGGAGATACGCAAATTACGAAAACAGCCCTCAAAAGCGAGGCGACCAGGCTTATCAAATATTTTTTAGCGGCTTTGACCATTCCTGAAGATGAGGCCTGGGTAAACCTGTCTCCTTACGAGCAAGACAGGATCATCTCTCCGGCTTTTGGCAAAACCATTATGGGCCGGGACCTTTTGGCTCAGGATTACCTTTTGAAACAACTTTCGGCATCCATGACCAATCCTCAAGAGTCTTTGGGGGGGCAATTTTGGGAAGCGGTTTACCGCAAGGCCGGGCAAGCCCTGGGCACAGCAGATATCCCGATGGATGCCTTTCATAAAATCTGGATCGTTCCCGAAGATGCCTTGGTCTATGAAAAAGACGGAACCGCTTTTGTGGCCAGGTCACATCTGAAGGTCATGCTCGAGGAGGATTACCTGGTACTTGATCAGGCAGGGATTTCGCAAGGCAATCACGCCGGCCCAACAGCGCCTGTGGCTACAGATGATCTGACAGCTGCGGTCATGCGCGAGGTCTTGGTTCCGGCGATTGAAAAAGAAGTGAACCAGGGTAAGACCTTTGCCAATCTGCGGCAGATCTATCATGCCGTAATTCTTGCGGCCTGGTACAAAAACACACTGAAAGAAAGTGTTCTGGCCCAGGTGTACGTGGACCGCAACAAAGTCAATGGGGTCCGGGTTGATGACCCGGACGTAACCCGGACGATCTACAATCAGTATGTGGCGGCATTCAAGCAGGGTGTTTACAATTTTATTCAGGAAGAATACGATACACAGGCGCAGGAGTTGATCCCTCGCCGGTATTTTTCCGGAGGGCTGCAGGCCCGTATCGCGCCCGCTGAACTAACCGTTACCCGGGATGCGGCTGAGGTCTTTGGTTCCGGTGCGGACCTGGCCATGGGCGCTGATCGCCAGGCAGAACCATCCAGGCAGTTTCAGGTTACGGTCAATGCGCTGGCATTGGAGCCGGGCAGTGATTTGGCGCGATTCGAACAAGCGCCTTTTGTGCAATCCGGGGACATGCGGGATAATGCGATGGCCGCGCAGAATGACCGCGTCCAAGGAGCATTGGCTGAGACACTTGCGCCTACAGCTGAGAATATTGATTTTTCCCGTCATTACCTGGAGCGCGCCCGGGACGATACCTTGCGCGTGAAACAGATCGATTTTATTTTAAGAGAGATCACCAAAGAGCGTGCCCAGCCCGGGACCGGTCAATTGCCCCGTTATGAGGTATTATCTGATTTTCACGGGGACGTGGTCCGGTTCACGGCGTTATTGAGTAATGCCTTAAGCCGTTTGATCGGATTTCAGGGGCAACTCGCGCCGAGCCGCGCAATCAAAGAACAATTGGATGAACAGGGATTATCCCTGCAGGATATGCAAGGCGCAATCGTTCTGGGCGGTGATCTTTTTGACAGGGGGGAACACGGGATCAAGTGCGCGCATGTGGCCATGGAATTGAAGCAGATAGCCCCGGGTAATGTAGCGTTTATCATGGGCAATCATGACAAGTGGATGGAAGGCAATATGAACGGGGTCCATTTGCCGTGGTATGAGGGATTTCATTGGTACCTGGATCGGGGCACGGAAAAAGAACGGGCGTTCAAACGTAAGGCCCGGGACATGGTCGAGGAACAACGGGCGTTACAACCGGACACAATGAATAGTTTTGACTGGTGGACTAAACGCTTAGCGGAATTTAATGCGGATGTCAAGACCTACAATCAAGCCGCGTTAAGGGGTGAGGCCAAAGAGATCCGGAGTACTTTTGTGGAATTTTACAAAGAGTTCAGCGCATTGTGGAATGATCAGCAATTAGATGCCATGGAGCGCTTTGCCGGTCATTTTAAACGCATCTCAGTGCCCGACCCGGCCATGGGATTGAATGGCATCGCGAATACGTCGGTGGCCTGGTGGGAATCCACTTACGAGGAACTGAAAAAGGCCCGGGATGATCGTGAAGCCCAGGGCGCCGCAGCCAGCGAGATGACCAAATGGGTCGAGGCCATGCGGCTTGCCAGGCAGATCAGCGTGGATCTGAATAAACGGCTACAGACGCGTCTGGATGAGGGCAAATTCTGGTATCAGGCCCTGGAGGCGATCAACACGCACGCTTATGAGACCGAAGAGTGGTGGTCCAAGGACTGGTCCAGTCACACAGGCTGGGGAGAAAAGGTCATTGCCGAGTTAAATCAAATGATCAAAGACGGAGTGATCACGGATGAACCGTATGAGGAATATGATCAGTCCAACTACATCCATAGTGTCACCTTACAACGTATCAGTGATTTTTACGGGGAAAGTTTTAATCTCCATTTTTTCACGATCTACAAGGATCTGGTCAGCCACGGCTGGTTGCCCATCGAAGATAGCGGCGAGCTGGAGATCGAGTACAAAGGAAAACAGTACCGGGATAATAAAGTTTTCGCGGGCATTGATCAGATGACCTCGGATGTGCGGGATCCTGAGCTGAGCTTTCTGGATAAATGGGAGGCCCGCAGTATCGTCAATAGTTGGTACGCGGACATGACCACACAGATCAAACCTGTGCACATCAAGAAATACCGTGAAAAGATCGGGATTCCCATCATTCACGGGAACCTGAAGATTTCTAATTGGATCACCGGCCATAATACCTTGCGGAAATTGAAGACCTCATTTATGACCAAATCCGGCTATTACGCCCATTTTGAGATGGACAAAGGTATGTCGCCTAAATTCGGAGAAGAAGGCGGCCTTATTTCTGTCGGGCCGGACGGCATTCACATGTGGGGTTTTGAACATGACATGGCGCCCAACGTGGAGAATATTGTGCAGGCGCCGTTGTCACCCATTGTGGAGGGCAAAAAGATCACCAGTGAATATGAAAATCCCGGTCTTGGCCGAGAGGATTATCTGGACATTGTCACCCAACTGCTGGTGCATGAGAAAGCCGAGATCACCGGAGAGGAACCCGGGCGTTATTTTATCGCGAACGGGGATGATCTCAGGACAAGGCGATTTGATGATGAGGCCATGGCTGCTGACCAAAAAGCCAGGCCGGCCCAGGATCAATACGGCGGTATCAACCTTAACCCGGCCTTGATCCATATGGAAATCCGGCGGGATGGAAATGGAATCATTCTCCCGCTTGAACAGCAACCTTTCTTTAATACCGGGATTGAAGGTTTATTGCCGGTCATCATCAACATTACGCCGGTGAATATTCCCCTCATGCTGGGTCAGGAAGCCCCGCCACAACCTGAACCTGACGACGCGGAGGCCCTGGTGGCGCTTTAGCCGCGCGGCAATTGCTTTCTGATAAGAATGTTTTATACTTACTAAAACATTTAACAATACTACTAATACTAAATACATGCGGAAATCTTATCTAAAATCTCTGGCCAGGGCGTTTTACCGAAGTTGCGCCGTGAGCCTTATCCTTGCTTTTCTCACCAGCCTGTTGAATCCTGCCATGGTCCTGGCACAAACGCCCAGGCATGAATATTTACCTCTGCCGGATATCGGTGAGCGGGTCCCTTTGAGCGAGCCTTACGCGCCCACGCTTATTAAAGGATTGAAGGTCTTTCCGAAAGAACCGTTGCGTCTTGATTTTATTGTGGATACAGGCGATTCCGGGCTTGAAGAAACAGGATTACGCTCTGAAGCCGACAGGATGATTAAATATTTTCTGGCAACCCTGACCACGCCCGATGAGGATCTCTGGGTCAACCTTGCCCCTTACGAAAAAGACAGGATCATCGCTCCAGGTTTTGGCCAGACATTGATGGGCCGCGATTTGCTGGCGCAAGATTACTTACTCAAACAAATAGCCGCTTCTTTGATGTATCCGGAGAAGAAGATCGGCGAACGCTTCTGGGAAAGGGTGTATGAGAAAATTTACGCGCGCTATGGTTCGGTGCCGGGTGCGGTGTTGAATCCGGAAACACAGGAATCAGGCGATGTCCCGGGCCTGGGTAACATTGACACCTTCAATAAGGTCTGGATAACGCCGAAAAAGGCGGTTGTCTACGCCAATCCTGAAGAGCAGACCGTTTATGTTATGGAGGCGGAATTGCAGGTCATGCTGGAGCAAGATTATGTGGCCGCGCAAGCCGCAGACAAAAAGCGCTTTGCGGCTCAGGACGCTGAGCCCGGGTCTGTGACCACGGATATCCTCAGAGAGATCATTATTCCGGAATTAGAGCAAGAGGTGAATCACGGGGCCAATTTTACTCTTCTGCGCCAGATTTATCACGCCATGATCCTGGCCAGCTGGTACAAGCAGAATTTGAAGCAAAGTCTTTTGGGCCAGTCCTATGTCGGCAAGAATAAAGTTGAGGGTGTGGATGTCGTTGATAAACAGATCAAAGAAAAGATTTATGCGCGGTATTTGCGGGCGTTTAAGACAGGGGTTTATGATTACATCAAAGAGGAATATGATTTTACGACACAAACTGTGATTCCGCGCAAATATTTTTCCGGCGGTGTGGCGGTCATGGATGTGGCTGCGGTGTTAAAGGAAACCGGTTCTGCCGCGTCCCCCGGGATAGATCCCACAAAAAAGTTTATTGTTTCCGCTGATATTGTTCCCGAACGGCAGCGATTATCTTTCGACGGGGGTCATGACCCTGATTTCGCGCAGACAACGGATCACGCCTACAGCCGGATCCGGCTTGAAAATGGTCCGGCGGTGCTGGCCCCGCTGGATCCTCTGCACTTTAGGCAGGAAGTCGAAGGCAATGATTATTTTCGCATCGCGCATGAGTTGTCGACCAATGCTGTGTATGGTTGGGCATCAAGGCCCGAAGAGCGGGGATACACGTTTTTTGATACGCCTTTAGCCTATTTGCAAAGGAGCTTGGATGTGGATGTCGTCGAGGGAGTGGCTGCGCGTATCCGGGAGGTGCGTTCTTCGTTGCGCGCAGACAAGATTGTCACGATTGTGGACTGGGGATGCGGCGGCGGAAAGTCCCTGGATGAACTCATTACAGCGTTAGAGGACCGCGGCGTGGATTTGGCTAATGTGCGATTTGTCGGCTTCAGTGATTTTTACAGCCGCCAATGGAAACAGCGCGACCGGCGCATCACTTTTATTCTGGATGAAGCTTTGCATTTTGATAAATATTTTCATGATGGAGAAATCGATTTTTTGTTCAGCCATTTGGGCCTGGCGCATGTTAAGTTCCCGGCTGAAAAAAAACGCGTCATGGAGCGGCTTCTTTCCACAATGGATCCACAGGGGATGTTGGTACAGGATTATTTTATCGCATCATCCCGGGTCTCGGCACCTGAAAAGATCCCGGAAGGAATTCCGCCATGGTTGCCGGAGGGCTACAGGATATTGCGGAATGAACCGCTAAGCCGGCAAAGGGCGCTGGCGGTCCTGCAGCCAAAGCAGAATTTTTCGAGTGAAGTCTGGAATCACGGCAACAGTAACAATGCGATGTGGTGGCGTAATCACCAAAGCCGGGAAGGAATTTTAAATTACCTTGAGGCGAGACAGATGGTCGAGGCGTTTTTTGTTTCTCCCGGCAGTGAGTTTCTCCGCCGGGAGTTTGGTGATAGACCTGCCGATGTAATGGAAGCCATGGCGCTTTTATTGAAGGCCGTGGCCCGGCTTGAACCGGATGAGGCCATCCCGGAGACGATAGACCCAAAGAAGGTCACGCGCCGGGAGCTTTTTCCGGATAAGGTGGATTTGGCATTGCCGCGCAGTCCGCAGCAACAGACTTTGCTGAGAAAAGTTCTGGTTTCCCGCATGCGTTATGAGCGGGACAAGGGGCCTTTGATCGATGATGCGGCTATGACCGTCAATCATGAGACCGCCCGGGTGGCATTGCTGCCGGCGCGGCCCGGCCTTGCGGAGGTTTTGAATCAACCTGTTTTTCCAGAGAAGTTTGACAGGGAATTGATCAGTTATCTTGAGGATGAAGTTGTGCTCGATAATGGCGTCCGGATCGCCTTGAACTGGGTCGGCATCCACGACGGGATACGCATTGAATTTTTACCGCGGGATAGTTTTGAAGCCAATAAGGAAATTTTCCGGGAAAGGGATCAAGGGCAGGGACAACCCGCCTTTGCGGCGTACATGCCTTTTTACAAAGACACACGCGGCGAGCAACTCACGTATGTCTTACCCGAGGATGTGAGTGTCAATGAAATACGCTTGTTCATGGAAGAATTGAGTGCCTTTATCCCTGAGGAGGCGCGCAGTCTTCAGTTATCTGAAGAGGCGGCGGAACGTTTTGAGAACATGGCGGTCTTTCTGGCCAAGCAAAAGGTGCGCGAACAGTTGGATGGGCCGGCGCGTCGTCATTTTGAACAACAGGTTGAGTTGCTGCACGCCTTGGGCGGCTTGTTGCGGAATCAACCCCGGTACACCTCCTTAGGGTTTGAGGATATCCAAAAACTTAATATTGATTTTTATGATGATAACACGGCCCTGGATCTTTACGGACATCTCAGTCATTTTCTTCACTTATCCGAATATTCCTTGAAAGATCCGGATACCGTGCGGTGGTGGAGCCAAAACGCGGACCGCTACATTCAGTCCATGTACGCCATTGCCATGCGCGAAAAATTTGAATATGTTATTTTTCAAAAGGGGATCGAGGAATTGACGCAAATCGGCACCCGGTATTCTGAGGCCTTGGAACCTCTAGCGGCAGGCACATCAAAGGACGAACAACAGCTTTGGGCACAGCTGCCTTTTGAGCGCTGGCGGCGGCTGGCGGCGGATCAGGATAAAGATCAGGAACAGCAGATCATTTTGGAAATGCAAGAGTATGTGAGGCGGTACAAGGGATGGGTTGTTGCCGAGAATACAGATTATTCGCCGTTTTATGCCAAGATTACACAGGAACTTAACTGTTTGGGCCGCAGCTGTCTCATCGCCCGCATCCTTAAAGAGATCGGATACACCGAAGACAGAATATTTTTAGGCAGCTACATTGATCACAGTTTTGTTATGGTGGAATTGTCCGACGGCAGTTATTTTAACATTCAAACCTACAGAGACCCCTCAGGCACAACAGGTCCGATCCCGACGGAGATTCTGCCTTTGCATTTTCTTTCCGGATCGCTGGCCCATGGCCGGAGCCTTTTTTTGAGTATGGATAAAAAGGACATCCCCGTTGGTTCTCCGATCCGGCGCGCTTTTTCCGCGCATAAGATTACCGAAGGATTGATGAGTTCCCTGTTAGGTAACCTTTTATGGGATATTTATGAAAGCCGTGCGCGTATCGCGGGCGCTGATAAGCTCGAGCTTCTGGATTTTGTCATTGCCGGGTTTCAAAAGATCCTGCGCTTTGACAAAAATGATTTCAACGCACTGCAAAATCTGGCATCGGCGTATTTGCAAAAAGGTGAGCAGCGTTACGCCACGGCGCGGAATATCGCTGATCTTAAAGATGCCGTGCGCTTAATCGAAAATGCCTATGATTATCAGAAACAGGCCAGGGCATTCACTCCGCATTTGCCCGAAATTACGGACAGTCTGGCTTATTGCCGGTTGCTCTTGAAAGAATACCGGGCCGAGGTCCGAAATGAAGAGCGGTCAGCAGCCGTTAACGTGTCCGGGCTGGACAAGAAGCTGGAGGCGATTGCCGGACTGAACGCGTATCAGCGTAAGGCCTTCCGCCAATATTTGATTGATAAGGGATTGTACAAATATGAAAATCTGATTGGTCTTTTTAATGCGCCCACCATCGATTTTCTGCTTAAAGATCCGTCGGTAAAACCGGTGTTTTTAGAGGTTTTGACGTCGCAACACCGCGAGGGCTTGTTTCCTTTTGATAAGGAAGCTATCTCGCAGTTGGGCCGGGCGCGTTATCAAGACGGCATGCGTCTTTTAGATGACCATTTAGGATTCCGCGTAGGGGTGCCGCAAGAAGCGGATTATTTATTAACGGTCGATCCCTCCAGGCAGATCATTGCCGGGATTGCCAGCAATATCAGTGTTACCGGTAAAAGGATGAACCCGCATGGCCGTCAAAGTTTTATTTTATTAAATGACGGAAGTCTTTTAGGGCTGAAAGGTTCCGGGCAGAATTTGGATGAGCAAGCTCCTTCTATTGAATGGGATGAGGTAAAGGACCGCTACAGCGGTATTATGTCAGTGCAAGATGCGCAAATAGCAGCGAAAACCCTTAAACATTTTCAGGGTACTCAGGCGCGCTTAATGCAGTATTTGGGATACGCCTCTGTTCACGCCGTGCCCGGACGCGATGGGGACGTGGAATCCCTTGATGCGCTTTTGCATGACAGAGGCAAGGTTTTTAAGTCTGCCGTGGGCCTTTACCGGGTCGCAACCCCTCATCGTTTATCTGAGTTCAGGCGTCTTTTAAGTCAGGACCCGGGATTACGTAATACGCGTGAATTGATCTCGCGCGGTTTGGTGGCGATAGGGCGTTTGCCTGAAGGAACAGTGCTTTCGGCCGAGGAATTGATCCGGCATATGGTCAAGGGGTTTGGTGAAACCGAGGCCATCAAGCATAATAAAGGATGGATCAAGTTCACGTTCCATCAGCAGGATTTGCTATTATCCGGTGATGAATCCGACAATGAAGAATTTATCAGGAACGCGGATCCTACGCTGCAACTGAGGCAGATGCGGGTTAAGGTCATGGCTGTGGCCATGATGGTGGGCTCGATCCGTCAAATGGCGCGCACCAACAGTGACAACGCGGCCCTGCTTGCCGACAAGGATTCGGCCTACCGTGTTTTGCGCGAAATGATGAACGCTTACTTTGAGGCCTTGGAGAAGCCGCATCTGCGGCAATGGATTAAAGAAGAATACGCGCCGGCCGAGGCGAATCCGTGGGAAGTGGTCTTCGGTGGGGTTCCTTTAGAACGGTTTTACGTCACCCCCACCTCCGGGGGGTCGGATGAGATGCTTGAGAAAAAACTTTTTATGGATATGACCCGGTGGGCGCGCGAAGCTTACGCGCGCAAAGGGCCGGACGTTACAGCGGGTGAGGATGTTTCAGAGGATTTTGCCCAGGCAGCTGATATTAATATCCCGCATTTTTTTCACGCGACGAATTTGCGCAATCTGGTCCGCATGATGCGCATCGGAAAAATTCCGGCAGTCGGCCAGGAGAAAAAAAGGGTTTATCTGAACGAGGCGAAAAAAGAGAGCCCGGGGTATTTCGGGAACATCATTTTTTACATTGATCATGCAGGCCTTAAGGAAAACGGGATTGATGTTTACCGCATTCCAGGCACCCCGTATTATGAGTCCCGTCAGGATATCCCTTTTGAGCGCATTACCCGCGTGGAATTTGCCCGGGTTCAAAAAGACCCGTTACTTATTTTGGAGCTTGATAAAGAGGCCGGGCATGCCGGTGTCAGTAATGAGGCCACTTTTATTCAAAGTCGTGATATACTTCTTTCTCTGATCTATCCGGAACTGGACCATGATGAACGGCAGGCGCGGATCGCGGCACTCAAACAAAGGAGTGAACGCAGTTTGCAGGAGTTCATAGAACGGTCGCCGGACAGAGTATCTATCGTCGGACTGCCAGAGACTATTTCCCGGGACCAATTACGTGATTTTGTTGATTCCGGCCATATTATCCGTTTTGAAGGCAATTTTTATCTGGTCGGGGAAAATGATCAATTGCGCAAGGTCAGAGACCGGGCCGGTGACGTTACGGATCAAGGGACAACCCATAAGGTTTTTCAGGGAGATTTGCAAAAATTTACGCGCTTAACAGAAGAGGATTTTTTCAATTCTTTTTTTGACCTTCTCCGTCAGGAGGGAGCGCTTTTCTTGTCGGAAGCAGAGATCCGCCGTTTGACGAAATTCGCGCAATTATTAAGAGAACCAAAAAGTTTTCAGAGGGTCATTGCGGCGGAGACATTGACAGAGTTAAAGGCGGCCCTGGCTAAAGATGAGGATTATCCCTTTGTTGCCTACGACGCGGCCTATCACGCGCAACGCATCCTTGAGCAGAACGGTTTTTCCTCCAGGTTGACGGAAAGCCGGAACAAGGAAACCGGTGATTTTTATTATTTTACGGAAGTGGATATTTTAGGCAGAACCCTGATTGTCGATTTGGTGGCAGACCAGTTTGAGCTCAGACAATCTCCTGACAGGGCGCGTATGCGTTTTCAAACGGAATATGAAGATTTGGGTGTGGTGGTCCTTCCGCAGCAGATCGTGGCATCTCCGGAAAACCGGGACAAGGTACCGATGTACGCTACCTGGGAAACGCGGGAAGTCAATACGGATTTTGCTATGACCACAAATTTTTCTCCTGACACCGTCGGCGGTATTGATCTTAATCCGGCTTTACTGGATTTGCAAAACACGCAGGGTTGGATCAGCCTTGATGCACAGAGTTTATTGTATGAGTTGGATAATGTTAAGGGTTTTTCCCCGGTCATTCTGCAGATTACCCCGGCAACATATTGAGCTAATCGCTATTCATCGAAAAAAAAAATCTTGACAAATCAGAAATTTTTGATAAATTAGCACTCTGTTGAGATAAGTGCTAAATTTAGATTTTTCGAAAATTTTTAGAAATCACGTGAATTTTAAAAATTACGGTGCTTAAAAAACAAAATTTAACTCAAGTTTAATCATAGTCAAGGAGGTGTGGAAGTGGAATTACAACCATTAGCTGACAGAATTATCGTCAAACCTTTAGAGGCAGAAGAAAAAACAGCCGGGGGTATTGTTTTACCTGACACGGCTAAAGAAAAACCGCAGGAAGGAAAAGTTGTTGCTGTAGGCAAAGGCAAGACCGCTGATGACGGCAAATTGATCGCGATGGAAGTTAAAGCAGGAGATAAAGTGCTTTATGGAAAATACAGCGGTACTGAGATCAACACCAAAGATGGCGAAACGTATCTGATCATGCGCGAAGATGACGTGCTCGCTATTGCGAAATAATCATTTTTAAACGAATATTAAAAGTTTTTTTTAAGGAGGAATTCAAAGATGGCGAAACAATTAATTTTTAGTGATGAAGCCAGAAGGGCTATTCTTAAAGGAGTAGAACAGCTTGCCAAGGCTGTGAAGGTCACCATGGGACCCAAGGGAAGAAATGTTGTTTTGGATAAAAAATTCGGTTCTCCGACCGTTACCAAAGACGGCGTAACCGTTGCCAAAGAGATTGATCTGACTGATCCCTATGAGAATATGGGCGCGCAAATGGTCAAAGAGGTTGCAGAAAAAACCTCTGACAACGCGGGTGATGGAACTACGACCGCAACAGTGCTAGCGGAAGCGATTTACAGAGAAGGCTTGAAAAATGTTACTGCCGGTGCCAATCCTATGGCTTTGAAAAGAGGGATTGATACAGCCGTGGAAAAAGTCGTTGCCAAGATCGAATCTTTGTCAAAGAAGATCGATCTTAAGAAGATAA
>JAGYNW010000339.1 GCA_018399915.1 Candidatus Omnitrophota bacterium | reverse complement strand
GCAACACGGATGATTTGATCATCTCCAAGGAGGAATTCGGGGTGTACGGTTACCTGGAATTTGAGATGACCGAAAATGTGTTTTTGAATACAGGGGCCCGTCACCATAAAGCCTGGTATACCTTTAGCGAAACAAACGCCTCAACTTATGAAAAAAAGAATCCGGATGAGACGGTTTACATGGGCGGTGTTAAATATGAATACGCCCCGGGCTCGAATGTGCATGTTAATGTGCAGAAGACCTTCCGGTTTCTGGCGACTGATGAATGGTACAGTACCTGGGCAGGCTTGAATACGGATCTGGATCAGCAAAGCGGGATCCAATATGAGCTGGGGCTTAAACATAATTTCGTGGATAAGGCCTCTTTGAGCATAACGCCTTATTGGATCGATCTGGAAG
Organism: Candidatus Omnitrophota bacterium; assembly: GCA_018399915.1. Lineage (GTDB taxonomy): Bacteria > Omnitrophota > Gorgyraeia > Zapsychrales > Zapsychraceae > M55B153. The sequence continues at coordinate 1,382 of JAGYNW010000339.1, read as the reverse complement.
ATGAGATCTATTTTGATCCGGAATCCGGATTTTTCGGAGCAAATGAGAATTACGACAAGACCCGCCGGATCGGGGTGGAGGTTGGCGCGCGGGCCGACATCCTTGCCTTTATGGGCTGGGATGCCCCCGAAGGCCTGGAGGTCTTTGGCAATTATAGCTATCAGGAGGCCACTTTTAACGGCGGGGCGAACGACGGAAAAATGATCCCGATGGTGCCGCGGCATCAGGCCAGCTGCGGGCTGCTTGTTCGGTTTGGGAAGCATTTTCATAGTTCTGTGACCGGCAGGTATGTGGGCGCCCGTTACGCGGTCAATGATACGCTTAATAACACGCCGGTTGAAAAACCTTATTATGTGCTGGATGGAAGACTTGCCTATAAACAAGAGATGTTTGAGGTTTACGGGGAGGTCAATAATATCCTCAATGAGAAATATTCGCCATTGGTGACCAAGGCCGCAAGCAGCACGACCAAGGACTATTTTCCGGCCCCGGAACGGAATTTTATGATCGGGGTGAATGTGCGGTTTTAGCCGGATAGCCGGATTTTCGAAAAAAAGCACCTGTCTTAAAAGCCTTTAGGCAGGTGCTCTTTTTTCGTGTTTTTTACGTTTTTTGAGTTTTTTTTTGCTTGACATAGGTTGTCTGCAGTTTATAATGCTTATGTTCAAATGTTGAACAGTTTTAAGGCAGGATTCAAACCTTTTGAAATCCAGCATGTTTTATCCCTAAGATAATTATTACCCAAGGAATTCTATTTTGGACGAAAGAGAATTTGAGTTGATTAATATCATCGGCGCGGAATTGGGCGCTAATCAACGGGATTTGTCCAAGTTAATGGAGCTTTCTCTGGGTCAGACTAATATGCTGATCAAGCGGTTGGTATCCAAAGGCTATATCCGCATCTCCCAACTGAACAAAAAGAAAGTTAAATATTTGCTCACGCCGAAAGGTTTCTCCGAGAAGATGAATAAGTCGGTTAAGTATACCCTTAAGACGATCAATTCTTTAAGTTTGATTAACAATAAATTAACCGAGGTATTACAAAAATTGATCCAAAATGGGCACAGGCACTTTGTGATCGTGGGGCAATCGGATCTTGCGCGGATGGTGGAAGCGCACCTTAAGAACATCGACCATAATGCGGTTGAGGTAAGTTTTATGAATAGTATTCCGTTAGAGAAAATGGATGCGTATTTTTTATTATGCCGTGAGAGCGTGAGTTTGAAGGGCAATGCCAATGAAAATCAGTCTGTTAATTTAATTGAGGAACTGGCCAAGGATGAGGATCTTGTTAAGAAATTAACTTAGATATAAGCATAAAAAAAGTAATGAAAATCTATTCTCGTGATATTCAAAAAATTTGGTATTTTTTTCGTCTGTAT
>JAGYNW010000338.1 GCA_018399915.1 Candidatus Omnitrophota bacterium | reverse complement strand
CAAAATGGGGCTAAACAAAGCGTATATCGAAGACGAACGCGCTGTTCCGATGATAGTCAGGGCTTTTAGAAACAGGCATAAGATTCAATTTGATGGAAAGGGGCAATTGAGTGATGGTGTAAGGACGGATATGAATGCGCCCGGGGGCATAGGGGAAATATTAACGATGACAAACGGAGACGCCGTTAGTAATGCTGTCATCAAAGAGGGAAGCAATTATGAATTAGCGGGAGCATACGGAACGCAAGAAAGAGGATTTTACAGTGAGTACATATCTGATAGCGGGGATTCCCTTTATCGGCAACCGGATGGAAAGGTCATTGGTGTGGTTTCTGAAGGGGACAGGATCGAGGATTCCTTGACACAGCAGAAAAAGGCATGGGTCGGCCGCAAAAGAGCTTTAGCCAGAAAGCATGATGATCTGTTCCGGACTATTCAAAAACAGGGGAAAGCTAATGCGCAGGAAGAAGTCAAAGAATTAGAAAAGGTGAAAGGTGAGATTCGAGAGGCAAACCAAAAGATCGGGAAGTTAGACGCGCGCATGAAACTGGGACATGAAATTATTGAGCCGGAGGCGTTTGCGATTCAGACCGCTTTTTATGAGGGCATTTCTGTTGAAGCCATGCGCAGGAAGAAAGAAATGAATGCAGCGGAGAGAAAGCAATTTGAAGAAGAGATTGAGTCCGGGGTTGCTGAGAGAAAAAGAAAGCCTCTAGAAGGTGGGCTGGATGCCGAGCAGAAGTTAGAGCTTGCAAAAATGAAACACCACTATGAGATGAATAGAATTGATTCCGGTTTCTATAGTGCTCAATTAGGAGAAGAAATATCCACGATCGCGCCAAGGCATAACAGTGCCTCCGCCCGCCAGATGCGAAGAAAAGAAAAGGAAAGATTTAAGAAGGAAGAAGAATCTCTGAAAGCCGAAATCGCTGCGGAGAAAAAGGCGGTTCTTTTGCACAAAAAAAGTCTTGCTCGATATGATGTTGAAGGCATCAATCCGTGGAAAGGTCAAGCCAAAGGCTGGACCTTTAAATTGTGGCGAGATGATGATGAAAGGCCGGGAAAACTGGTGTTTGCAGATGGGCATGCTATTCCTTTGAGTCATTTGGGAGAAGACAAAGAAGGCCTGAAAGCTGTTAATAAAGAGTATCTTGCCGCCAGGGATAAGGCAGGCGCGAGAGATATTGTAAAAGATGACGGCACTTTTGATATTGCGGCAATGGAGGCGTATGCGGAAGGCCAGGTAAATGCCGTAGGTGAGGCGGTTAAGCATACCTCATTATTTGATATCCGAAATCATGGTTTACCAGTAGGGGTTCAAGATGCAGCTTTTACTACGGATAAAGCGGCGGGGTACGGAACCATGGTAGCTGGCGGGATTGCGGCTGTTGCCCCTGTGCCTGGTGGGCGTCCTGCAGCTGCGGCAGCCATCTCCGCTGGGTTGTTTTTAGTCGGGTCTGCAGCTACGATCGTGGGACATGATATGGTGAAATATACAGAAACAGGTGAGCATGTGACAGCTAAAGAGGCTGCCTTTGATGTTGCGTTAACCGGCCTCTTTAAAGCGGCTCCCCTTATTGGCCGGGGATTGGGCAAAGGAAAAGAACTCGCGAAGGGCCTTGTTGTAAGGACAGGTGCAAATACGGCTCTTAAAGGATGGGGAACGAGTTTAGGAACAAAAACCGCTAATAACGCTTTTTACCAATCAATTAAAGGTTTTGGTGAGAGCGCGGCCGTTAAAGGCAGTTTGAACGCGTTAAAAGACACGGGGATAAAAGGATCTTTGGC
>JAGYNW010000337.1 GCA_018399915.1 Candidatus Omnitrophota bacterium | reverse complement strand
CTGCGACTGTGATCCGGCCGAGCTATATTACAGGTCCGGGAAAGGTACCGCTTTGCAATCTGGGAGGGCGGCGTACAGATTTTATTGCAGATGTGATTAACGAAAAAGAAATTGATTTACCGGATAGCGGATTATCGCTGTTACAGCCCGTTCATGTTAAGGATCTGGCGGAGTCTTTTTTGCTCGCGGCAGAAACAGAAAAAACAATCGGCCAAGTTTACAATATTTGTCTGGAGCGGGCGGTTACGATTACGGAATATATTAAGCTGAATGCGTTCGCTTTCGGTAAAGAAGCCCGGATCAGCTATCTTCCTCTGGAGCAAATGCTGGCCAAATACGGCGATTCAATCAGTGAGACAGGTCTTCGTTTTTTCGCCACGCACATGTGTTATGACATCAGCAAGGCCAGAGAGCAGCTGGGGTATCGTCCGCACATCAGTACGCCCGATGCAATTATTGAATCGGCGTTGTGGACAGCACATGACCAAGGCCTTTTATAAGGTTCATCGCGTATTTGTTGCGGTGAGGGTCAGCCTGCGATGAATTCGGTTTACCATATTTTTTTGAGAATAAATAACGATAGGAGATGAGAATGAATGACCGCCAGCGATTCTTAAATTGTGCGAAGTTTAAAGAGATAGATCGTCTGCCCCGCTGGGAATGGGCATTTATTGACGAAGTGGCAAGCGCTTGGCTTGAGCAAGGATTGCCTGAAGAGGTGCTTGAAAGGGGAAGCTGGGTTGATTTCTTTAAGTTGGATAAGGGCTGTGGGTATGCCAACAGCGCTTCAATGGCGGAAAAGGTCGGTGTGAATGTCGAGCTAATGCCTGATTTTAGCGGTCACGTTATCGAGGAGAATGAACGCTCAATCACTCAGATATCAGAATGGGGAGGGATTACGAAAACATCAAAAATCGGCGTGAGTTTGCCGCAATATCTTGATTTTGGCGTCAAAAACTCCGCCGACTTTCAAAAATACAAGACCAGATGGAATCCAGAGGATCCTGAAAGGTACCCGCAGGACTGGGAAGAGAGAAAGTTGAAATGGAAAACTCGGGATTATCCTGTTTCGATCTGGGCATATGGCTGGTACGGCTTGTTGCGCGAGTTGATGGGAGTGGAAGATCTTTCTATTGCCTTTTATGAAGATGAATCACTTATTTTTGAAATTGTTGAATTCTGGTCGGATTTTTTGATCAAAGTTTATGAAAAAGCATTAACTGAGGTGGATGTCGATTTTATACTATTCTGGGAAGATTTGGCCTTTAAAAATGGCCCGCTGTTGTCACCAACTTTGTTCAAAAAGTTTATTCTACCTCAATATAAAAAGGTCACATCGAATTTTAAGAAACACGGCATGAATGTATTTATGGTTGATTCGGATGGTCAAATTGATGAAATCCTTCCGCTGTGGATTGAGGGCGGCGTTAATGTGTTAGGCCCGTTTGAAGTGGCTGCAGGAATGGATATTGTCAAGGTTCGGGAAAAATATGGCAGAGATTTGGCGATAGTCGGCGGAATTGACAAAATGAAAATAGCACAAGGCCCAGCTGCGATTGATAAGGAAATTGAGAGGATCAGTCCTTTGCTGAACAGTAGTGGTTATTTCCCTACGTTAGATCATGCAGTGCCGGCCGAACTGTCATTAAAAAACTATCTCTATTATCGTGAAAAACTAACAAAGATTGGTGGCTAAAAATGAAATGCAAAATATTTATTTTAATTAGTATTGGATTTGCGTTACAGGTCACAGGCAGTGACTTGTCAAAAAACATACTATTCACTGGCCAT
>JAGYNW010000336.1 GCA_018399915.1 Candidatus Omnitrophota bacterium | reverse complement strand
TTTTTTACGTTCTAGATAAATAACCAGTTAAATCTTCTTCCGCACCAAAAGTACGAAAAGTATTTTTATCACGCTTATTAATTGGTGTGCCAGTAAGTCCAAAGAAAAAAGCATTAGGCAAAGCTTCTCGCAGTTTTCTGCCCAAATCGCCTTCTTGGGTTCTGTGCGCCTCATCAGCAAGAACAATAATATTTCCTCTATTATTTAAAATTCCCTCAGCTTCAGCAAATTTGTGCATCATGGTAATAAGAATTTTGCGTGTATCTTGCTTTAAAAGCCGCTCTAATTCTTCCCTTCTTTCTGTTGCCACAATATTTGGAACATCACAGGCATTAAATGTAGCTGTAATCTGGGTATCAAGATCAATTCGATCAACAATAATTAAAACTGTTGGACTTTTTAACTTAGAAGCATGGCGTAATTTTTGCGCAGCAAATACCATAAGAAGTGATTTACCTGACCCTTGGAAATGCCAGATGAGCCCCTTTTTAACAATTCCTTCTTTAACACGTTTCACAATCAAATTTGCGCCTTCATATTGCTGATAACGAGCAATGATTTTAATCCGTCTATTTTTCTTATCTGTAGCAAATATCGTAAAATATTCAAGAATATCCAATATAACTGATGGCTTAAGCATGGATTCAACCGCTACCTCAACCTCTTTTAAGCCAAATAACTCACCGAGAGCCTTATCATTTTTAGATTCATCCCGCCATGGGCCCCATATCTCAAGCGGCATACGGATAGAACCATATCTAAAGGTCTTGCCTTCTGTCGCGAAAGAAAAAATATTCGACACAAAAAGTTCAGGAATACTGTTCTCATAATCATCATGAATTTGAACCGCGCCATCCAACCACGATATTGAAGGCCTGACCGGAGTCTTAAATTCCCCAATAATAATTGGGATTCCATTCACCAAAAGCGCCATATCCGGTATTTTTGTCACACCTCTGGTAACCTTATATTGATTTGTTGCGATAAAACTATTGTTGGAAATATTTTCAAAATCAATAAGCCTTACCGGAACATGCTGGTTATTCTCACCAAACGGCATGGTCTTATCGCCCTGAAGCCATTTCGCAAACTCCTCATTCGCGCGGACAAGCCCAACATCATGCACGGATAATAAAATAGCCCTGAGTTTATAAATCACCTCATCTGCCCGTTCAGGCAAAGCCCTAATTTCTGGATTGATGCGAATAAGCGCGTCTTTTAGTATTGTCTCAATGATTATTTCACCTTCATTCCGGCCAAGATCTTCAGGGGGTACATATTTCCATTGGACAGTTTTACCATACTCCGGTTTTGCCCTATCTCCGACACCTTCAAATCTCTGCCCGGTCAACTTTGAAATCACATATTGTTCAACAGTATTTTGTTCGTTAAAAGTCATAATTTTTCTTCTTTAGCTTTCTCTGCATGAACAAGTAATTTTTTAACCGTACCAACAGTCAAAAATCCATCTTTATTGCTAGAAGTTTTTTCAAATATTTTAATAGTATTCTTTTGGAAATGTGAAAAAAATGTAACTCTAAGATGACTATTTCTACTATATTGATAATTATTAAGAATCAATGTTTCAAAAATTTTTATGTATCCCCCCATTTCACTTCGTGATGTTGCATTAAATACGACATGATCAGAATCTTTAGTCAATCCTCGATTGCGTTTGTTTAGAATTCTCTTAAAGTCTAATATGAAGTCATCCATAATACAAGTTAATGTTTTATTATGCTTAGATTCTAGTTTCCTATTTTTAAAAAAATCATAAACATACGCCTCGTTTTCTGGAGGAGTAC
>JAGYNW010000335.1 GCA_018399915.1 Candidatus Omnitrophota bacterium | reverse complement strand
AAATCAAAATTCCTTGTACTTGTTGGTTATCGGCAAACGCCAATCGCGGCCAAAGGCACGCGGGGTTATCTTGATTCCCGGCGGTGCCTGACGGCGCTTGTATTCACTGTGGTCGACCAGTCCGATCACTTTCCTGACCATGTCCGCGTCACGGCCCTTGGGCTTGATCATTTTGGCAAACGATTTATGGCCTTCCACGTATTCCTTAAGCAGGGCGTCCAGAACCGCGTAACCAGGAAGCGAATCCTGGTCCTTTTGCCCGGGCCGCAATTCCGCGCTGGGGGCGCGTTTTAAAATAGAGGCCGGGATCCGAACCCGAGGACCCGCCCGATTCCGCCATTGAGCCAGCTCGTAGACCAGGGTCTTGGGCACATCCTTAAGCACGGCAAAGCCGCCGGACATGTCCCCGTAAAGCGTGCAGTAGCCTACCGCCAATTCGCTTTTGTTTCCGGTGGTCAACACCAGCCATCCGAACTTGTTGGACAAGGCCATCAAAAGGTCACCCCGGATCCGGGCCTGGATATTTTCCTCAGTCACATCCGGCCGGCAACCTTCAAACACAGGCGCCAGAGTCCGTAAATATTCCCGGTAAAGACCTTCAATCGGGATCTCGCGTAAAGCCATACCCAATGCCCGGGCCAAACGCTTGGCATCTGTTTGCGTGCCCCGGGAACTGTAGCGCGAGGGCATGCTGACACCGATGACATTTTCACTGCCGATGGCATCCACCGCAATGGCGGCGACCAAAGCCGAATCAATGCCACCACTGATCCCGATGAGGGCTTTCTGAAATCCGTTCTTTTGAAGGTAGTCCCGCGTGCCTAAAACCAGGGCCCGGTACACGCGCTCGGTCACAGAAATCTGCGAAGCCAACCGGCCGCGTGACGCTAAAGTCTGCGCCCGCGCAACTCCCCTGGCTTTTCCCAGCGGCAGGTCACAAACAAGAAAATCCTCCTCGAAATGTTTTCCGTGCGCGATGACCCGGCCACGGGGATCAATGACCAGGCTACAGCCGTCAAAGACCAGTTCATCCTGACCGCCTACGAGATTCACGTAACAAATAAAGGTTTTGGTCTTGCGCGCTTTCTTCTTCAACAGGCGTTCGCGCTCTTCAAGCTTTCCCATGTCGTAGGGAGAAGAGGACAAATTGATCAAAAGCCGGCAACCGGCCTGCGCCTGTTTTTGACACACGCAGGAATCCACCCAGATATCCTCGCAAATACTGACGCCCAAAGGAACCCCTTGGCAGCGAAAAAGGCCCTTGGTCTTCCCTGAAAAAAAATACCGTTTCTCATCAAAAACCCCGTAATTGGGAAGCTCCTGCTTGTGGTGAACCGTCTGTACCTTTCCCGCCCGGATCACAGCCGCGGCATTAAACAAGCGCCCCTGGGCGTCCGTGTCTACAAACCCGACCACGGCCGTCAAGCCATGGGTCTTACGTGCGATCTGTTGCAGGGTCTTGCGATTGCCCCGCACAAAAGACTTTTTGTGCAACAGGTCTTCCGGCGGATAACCACACACCGCCAACTCCGGGAACACGACCAGGTCGCAAGACTCGTCCCTGGCCTTCTTTAGGCAATCAAGGATCTTACGGGCATTGCCCGGCAGGTCTCCCACTGTCAAATTGATTTGTGCCGCAGCGATTCGTAGCATGGGTTGAAAGATTAAAGGTTGCAAGTAATTGTAGCCATTATAAAACTAAAGGCCGCGCCTATCAATCAAAACCTTCTTTCTCCTTCTGTTTTTTTCTGTCCTTAGCGGACGTCCGCTGAGGCACATGATCAATCGAGTAGGAGGTAGCCGATT
>JAGYNW010000334.1 GCA_018399915.1 Candidatus Omnitrophota bacterium | reverse complement strand
TTTAAACGCCTCAAACTGCTCTTAAGGGAATTGTTTTCATCTTCATTAAGGACAGCCTTATAAATAACTTCTTCCATCATCCGGGCTTTTTTGGCCATTACGCGGGCAAGCGTTTCTGACGACTTGATTGTATAGCCCTGATATGACGAAAAATCGGTTATATATGTAATAAAGGAATCGAAGTTTTCGGAAATTGGTTTAAAGTGCCCATTGTCGGCTTCAGCGATTTTTATCTTCTTTTGAGTAACGCCATCCCTGATAAACCGGAACTCCACATAATCAGTTAAAACCAGGTTATTTAAGCTGCCTTTGTACCGCTTTAATTGATCGGTTTTTTCAGCTCTATCCAGGTCAATGCCGATGTCTTTGGCTTCAATGTAGCCTACGGGTATTTCGCCTTTCTGGGCAATAAAATCAGGAGCCCCGCAGTCCTGACGTTTAGGTTCATTGGTAACAGCGATTTCAGGGATAAGCCCTTCCAACAAATTCTGCAAATCCGCCCGATAGCTATGCTCCGTTGATATACCGGCCTTAAAGCGCCTTTGAATATCCCGACAATATTGGCCCACTAATTTTTTCATAAAAAATCCTTCTTGAAGACTCTATAAGCCTCCATGTTTTGCATGACCTTTTTCTGATTATGGAAAGCGATCTCATGAGAATTGATAAATTCGTTGACATTGTAACAAAGATTGTTACAATGTCAACATGATAAAAAGCTTCAAGCATAAGGGGTTAGCCGAATTGTTTGAACGCGGCAAATCCAAAAAAATGCGACAAGATTTACAATCACGGGCCATGAGACGTTTGGATGTTTTAGATCAGGCAAATGCTCTGAAAGAATTAAACATCCCTGGCTTTGATTTTCACGGTCTTCAAGAAAAGCCGAAGCGTTACAGTATTCATGTTAATGGCCCCTGGTGCATTACCTTTGAATGGGAAGATGGGGACGCACTAAGAGTTGATCTTGAGCAATATCATTGAGGTAATAAAATGAAAGAATATACAGTAAAAAGACCGATCAAAAGACCGCCGACTCATCCCGGCGAGATCCTGCGCAAAGATGTGCTTGAAAGCCTTGGCCTTTCGGTAAGCGAAGCAGCCAGGCGACTCGATGTTTCCCGGCAGCAGTTGCACAGAATCTTGGCAGGCACACATCCCGTTACCACGGAAATGGCGCTTCGGCTCGGCAAGTTTGTCGGCAACGGCCCCGCGATTTGGCTGCGAATGCAACAGGCACACGATCTCTGGAATGCCGAGCAGCGAATGACGGAACAACTATCAAAAATTAAGCCGGCTGCCCAAAACACACCCGATCCTGGAAGCCAATATACCCACAGTCCGTAACGGATAACAAAAACGAACGTTTTAAATATCAATTATGAGATAATAAAAACGGTTGATTTTTGTTTCATTTTTTACGATATTTTAAATCAGTTTTTGGGGTTTTTATTAAAAACTGATGGTGAAGGGTAAAAAAATGAAGCAAGAGCAAGATTGTCCGGCCAGGACAATCGGATATATCCGGGTATCCACCGCGGACCAGGACCCGGGAAAAAACCGTGCTGACATCCTGCTATTCGCCAATGAAAAGCGTTTCGGCAACGTGGAGTTTGTGGAAGAAACGGTCAGTGGGACAAAAAACTGGAAAGAGCGCCAGGTCAAACAGGTTATTGATTCCCTGGGCAACGGTGATCGGTTGATCGTGCCGGAACTTTCCCGCCTGGGCAGATCCATGCTGGAAATCATGGAGATCCTGGCCATCGCCAGGGAAAAGAGCATAAGCGTCTATGCCGTCAAGGGCCCCTGGGAGCTGAAT
>JAGYNW010000333.1 GCA_018399915.1 Candidatus Omnitrophota bacterium | reverse complement strand
ACGGAAAGCGGTTTCTTTTAAAAATAGTAACAGGATTAATAGTATTTTAAAAGGCCTGGGGCAATGGTTGGATGGTTGATTTTAACCGAGCAATTGATCCCCTTTAGCCCAGTTAGCGGCATCCACTTCATCAATCACGGTGTAGGTATGCTCTTTGGGTTTTCCCGCGACATCTTCCAGGATTTGAGAAAATTGCGCGGCAATTTTCTGTTTTTGTTTTTTATCGAGTTTTCCCACGACTTTAACATTGATGTAAGGCATCGGGTTTCTCCTTTCCCTGGTTTTAATGGGTATCGTTTTTTTCAAGCAAGAACAGCCCATTATTCGCTAAAAGGTTAGGACGCAGGCTTTCAACGTGCCCCTTTCCCAGTCCTTTTTCCGTCACGATTGTGATGGCATTATTCTTGCAGAAATACCTGAAATCTTTCAAAGATAAAAACCTGAGGTTGGGTGTGTCATACCATTCGTAGGGCAATTCCGCGGTTACTGGCACCCGCCCCTGAAAAAAGATCTGCAAGCGCGCCTTCCAGTGGCAAAAATTCGGGATCCCCACAATAACCTTTTTTCCAATACGAAGGGATTCCAGGATGACCGTCTTGGGATTGAGCACCTGTTGCACGCTTTCGCATAAAATAACGAAATCAAAACGTTTTGAAGAATAATCAGAAAGGCTGGAATCAATATCACCGTGTGAGACCGAGAGTCCTTTGGCCACGCATTTGTAAATGGCCTCCTCACTGATCTCGATACCCGAACCCGTGCATTTTTTGTGTTCAATCAGCAACGATAGCAGGGTTCCGTCGCCGCAGCCTAAATCCAGGACACGGGAATGGGGCGTGACCATATCCAGGATCACTTTGTGGTCGATGCGCACAGGCGGTTTGGGATTTTCAGGTTCTTTGTGAGTCTTATTTTCCATGCGATATTTTCTTGTTTATGCGGTTCAGGAAATTGGAAATAATGTTGGATTGATCCTTAACTTCGACCAGGAACGAATCGTGTCCATAGGAGGCATTGATCTCAATATCAGAAACATCCAGGTCATTGATCCTCAAAGCGCGCACGATCTCTTTTGTCTGTTCCGGCGGATAAAGCCAGTCGGAGGTAAAAGAAATGACCAGATATTTGGCCTTGGCCTTTTGAAAGGCGTCCGCAAGTTGGCCGTCTTCGGCCAGGTCAAAATAATCCAGGGCCTTGGAAATGTAAAGCCAGGAATTGGCATCAAAGCGTTGGACAAAAGTGTCTCCCCGGTATTTCAGGTAGCCTTCAACTTCAAAGTCCTGGGAAAAATCAAAACCGCGCCGTTCTTCTTTGATCAGTTTGCGGCCAAATTTATCACTCATCGAGTTATTGCTCATGTAAGTGATGTGGCCGATCATGCGCGCCAGGGCTAATCCGCGCGAAGGCAGTGTTTTTCCGTAGTAGTTTCCTTTTTGCCAGTCAGGGTCAGCCATGATGGCCTGCCGGGCCACCTCATGAAACGCGATTTGCTGGGCAGTGTGTTTGGTGTTGGTAGAGATCACGACCGCGGCATAGACACTGTCCGGATAGATCACAGACCATTCCAGGCTTTGCATGCCGCCCATAGAACCGCCGGCTACCGCCAATAATTTCTCAATGCCCAAAAAATCAATCAACAATTTTTGTACTTTAACCATGTCCTTGATGGTCACAATGGGAAAACTCAGGCCATAGGGTTTTTTTGTCGCCGGATTGATGGAAGACGGTACGGTTGTGCCTTTGCAGCTGCCCAATACATTGGAGCAGATAATAAAATATTTTTGCGTGTCAAACGCTTTGCCGGGACCGATCATGTTATCCCACCATCCGGGCT
>JAGYNW010000332.1 GCA_018399915.1 Candidatus Omnitrophota bacterium | reverse complement strand
CGTTAAGCGCTATTAAGGAGATATCATTATGTTTAAAGGATCAATTGTAGCTCTGGTAACCCCCTTTACTGACGGAAAAGTCGATGAAGGTAAAATCAAAGAACTTGTTGAGTTCCATATTAAGAATGGAACCAGTGCAATCCTCGCATGCGGAACCACCGGGGAATCCCCTACATTGAACTATGAAGAACACAATCGGGTTATTGAAGTCTGTATTGAGGCATCTAATGGACGCATCCCGGTTATTGCCGGAACGGGTTCAAACGCCACCGCTGAAGCCATTACGATCACTCATCATGCTTCCACTGCAGGGGCTGATGCTGCTTTGATCGTTACGCCATATTATAATAAACCTACCCAAGAAGGTCTCTACCGGCATTTTAAAGAGATAGCGGATTCGGTAGATATTCCCATCATACTTTATAATGTTCCAGGAAGAACTTCCCGAAACATCGAGACCGAGACGGTAATACGGTTAGCCAATGACTGCAAAAATATTATTGGCGTTAAAGAAGCTTCCGGATCCATTGATCAAATGCAAGCCGTCATTAGCCAATGCCCTAAAGATTTTATTTTGTTTTCCGGGGACGACGCCTTGACCTTGCCGGTACTAAGTATTGGAGGGGTAGGCGTTATCTCCGTTATCGCGAATTTCCTTCCAGCAGATACGGCAAAATTGATAGATTTGTTCAAAGAAAACAAAGTGGCTGAAGCCAGGGCGCTTCATTATAAACTCTTGCCTGTAATCAAAGCTATGTTCATTGAATCAAACCCTACGCCTGTTAAAAAGGCCATGGAGATTCTTGGCCTGTGTTCAGGTTCTTTACGTTTACCTCTTTGTGAAGTTTCTGATGAAACGACCCAAAAAATCAAAAAGGCCCTCAACGAATACGGGATACTCAACTCTTAAATAAAACATAAATTTTGGGGACGGGATTATAACCGATCAACCCCTAAATAAAGGAGAATCATGATCAAATTAGCCATAACAGGATCTTTAGGTCGGATGGGCAAAAGGATTACTGCCCTTGCCAAAGAAGATCAAGACTTGGTGTTAAACGCACTATTAGAACATGCTGACCATCCTGAAATCGGTAAAGAAATCGAAGGGATCAAATTAACAGCAGATCACTCGTCTATTGTGGGATCATACGTGCTTATTGATTTTTCCACCCCTGAAGCTACCATGGAAAACCTTAAGGTCTGTACCCAAAATAATATTAAGATGGTCATTGGTACCACAGGCCTTAACGATGATCACTTAAACGCGATTAATGAGGCTGCGAAAAAGACCTCGATTGTGGTTTCAGGGAACATGTCAACAGGTGTTAATTTGATGTTCAAACTAACCGATATGCTTTCCCAAAAAGCACCCGACACCTATGAAGCGAGTTTTTCAGAGGCGCATCACATCCATAAAAAGGATGCTCCTTCCGGCACCGCAAAAATGATTAAAGAGTTTGTTGATAAGGCCAATGCAGCGGGCCATAAACGAGAAATTCACGAGATCGAATCTATCAGGGAGGGCGAAATCATAGGAGACCACACGGTTGTCTTTGAAAGTCCGGTAGATACTATCACGATCTCACACCATGCCAAAACACGAGACATCTTCGCCATTGGGGCTTTACAAGCCGCTAAATTTCTGATGACAAAAGAAATCGGAAGATATAATATGCAAGATGTTTTGGATTTAAATTAAATACAAACTGAACCCAAAGTATGCGTTACTATACGTACGAATAACGAAGAAAGGAAGCACATGTCAATCAACATTGAATTCTCAGACAGACTAAAGAATTTACCTCCGTATTTATTTTTGGATATCGATAAAGCATTGTTTACCACAACTGGTACACCTTCAGTGCG
>JAGYNW010000331.1 GCA_018399915.1 Candidatus Omnitrophota bacterium | reverse complement strand
CGGGAATTATTTAAGCTGGCCCAAAAAAAAGGCTGTAATCTCTTTTATGAATCTTCGGTCCTGGCCGGCGTGCCGATTATTAAGACCATCACCGAAGGGGTTGTCGGCAATAAATTCGAAGGGGTCTACGGGATCGTGAATGGCACCTGCAACTTTATCCTTACGCAAATGACACAAAAGAATTGTTCTTTTCAGGAAGCCTTGAAGGTGGCCCAAAAGAGGGGGTATGCCGAGAGTGATCCGACATTGGATATCAACGGCATGGATTCGGCCCATAAACTGGCGATCCTGATCTATTTGGCCTTTGGCAAATTTACGGATGTCAAAGATATCCATACTGAAGGTGTGACCCAGATATCTCATGATGATATTGAATACGCCGAGAGCATGAATTTAACGATCAAGTTATTGGCGATCGCCAAAAAAAATAACGGCGCCATTGAAGCGCGCGTGAATCCCACGTTGATTGCCAAAGATCATCCTTTGGCGTCGATCAATGGGGTGGCCAACGCGGTCTTCCTGGACGCACAGCCGTTAGGGGATATTTTGCTTTCCGGCATGGGCGCCGGTCAGATGGCCGCGGCCTCAGGCGTTGTCAGTGATCTGATCAACTTCGCGACCAGGCAGGACTACAGTCCATTGAATTGTAATCTTTATGATGAAGATCCGGACGTTGTGTTAAAGAAGATCGATGAGATCAATACCAAATTTTACATACGGTTTATGGCCCTGGATGAACCCGGAGTGCTCTCCAAGATATCCGGGATACTCGGGGAGACTGGCATCAGTATCAATTCCGTGACCCAGCGCGCTTACAATAAAGCGGCCGCGGTCCCTGTTATCATGTTAACCGATTATGCCAAGGAAAAAAATGTCCGTCGGGCGTTGAAGAAAATTGATAAGTTATCGATCGTTAAAGGTAAATCCGTGGCGATCAGAATGGAGAATCTCTAGTGAAACGTTTGGGAGTTATTCAAAGATACCGCGATTTTTTACCGGTTACTGACAAGACACCGATAGTCAGTCTTTGTGAAGGCAGCACCCCGTTGATCCGGTCTGAAAATCTGTCTCAGCGGATAGGGCTTGAGGTGCATCTGAAATATGAGGGATTGAATCCTACCGGATCGTTCAAAGACCGGGGCATGACAATGGCTATCTCCAAGGCCAAAGAGGAGGGATTAAACACCGTAATGTGTGCCTCGACAGGCAACACCTCGGCGTCAGCTGCGGCTTTTGCCACCCGCTGCGGCATGCGCTGTGTTGTGCTTATTCCTGAAGGCAAAATCGCTTTGGGTAAACTGGCCCAGGCCATGATCCATAATGCCCAGGTTATCGCGATCAAGGGCAACTTTGATCAGGCCCTGGATTTTGTTAAGGAGATCACCTCGCAGTATCCTGTGGCTTTGGTCAATTCCCTGAATCCTTACCGGATCGAAGGTCAGAAAACCGCGGCTTTTGAAGTGTGCGATTCCTTAGGGGATGCCCCGGAATTCCATGCTTTACCGGTCGGCAATGCCGGCAATATTACGGCTTATTGGAAAGGGTATAAAGAATATCAAAAGACCGGCCAATCAAAGCGGTTGCCTGTGATGCTGGGGTTTCAGGCCGCGGGCGCTGCCCCGATCGTGACAGGAGAGATAGTGAAAAAACCGGAAACGATCGCCACAGCTATCCGAATCGGTAATCCGGCCAGTTGGAAACAGGCAGAGGCCGCGCGCGATGAATCCGGCGGCCTCATCGACATGGTTACGGATGAAGAGATCCTGGAGGCCTACAGAATCCTTGCCGCGGGGGATGGCGTTTTTGTCGAACCTGCCTCTGCCGCGTCTGTCGCCGGCAACCGGGTAATCTTCCCGGGATCTCTCCTGGATT
>JAGYNW010000330.1 GCA_018399915.1 Candidatus Omnitrophota bacterium | reverse complement strand
GATCATCATTGCCGGGCTTATCCTGTATTGGGCAAGCGCCACGCTCAGGGTAAACGCAGGCAACAGTTTCTCCATGCTTATCGTCTTAAGCGGCATGATCCTGCATTTTTTCGGGTCCGGGATATTCAAAAAGATCGCCTTTCCGGTCTTTTTCCTTTTTTTCATGATCCCGCTGCCCAGCGGCACCATCGCGAAACTGAGCTTTCAACTGAAACTATATGCCGCGGAACTGGCCACCCATTTGTTAAACTACATGCGTATCCCGGCGATCCGCTACGGCAGCATTATCAAGATGCATACCGCGCAAGTGGTTGTTGACGATGTCTGCAGCGGCCTGCGGTCATTGATATCGCTAACGGCCTTAGGCAGTATCTTCGCGTATATGATGCACGGCCCCTGGTACAAACGCGTGATTTTGTTCTTATCCACGATCCCGATTGCCATCATAACCAATGTCTGCCGCGTGTTCATCCTGGCATCCGTAAGCGAGATATGGGGCTCAGAGCATATAGAAGGTTTTGTACACGACGCCTCAGGCTATTCGATCTTTGTTTTGGCGTTCATCCTTTTGTACGCGGTTAAGAAGGTCATTGAATAATACGCAAAGCAGATATATTTTTGAATGATTGAGAAATGGATAGAAATTAGTAGAGAATGGAGGATAAGCAGGCACAGAACCTTTACTTGATAACTATGAAAATTGATAAAAAATACATCCTTATTATCATCCTTTTGATCCTGGCAGGAATAACGTCGTGGAGAAGTTATTTTCAAACCTATGGACAGGAGGATACTGTCAGCATCCACACCTTTCCGACAGAGATCAATGGCTGGACCTCTATTGATATCCCGCTGACCGAAAAAGAATACTCCATCCTGGAGACAAAAAACGCGTTCGTGCGCAAGTACACATCCCCGGATAAATCCAAGGAAGTCTTTTTGTATCTCATTTATTCGCAGACCAACCGGCGCGTGGCGCATGAACCGGAACTGTGTTATTCCGGCGGCGGCCTTACCCTGGTAAGAAAGTTTCAAGACAGCTTTACCTATGAAGGCAAGACCTTGCACGCGCAGAACCTTTTGTTTGAACAGGGGAACCGTAAAGATATTGTCTTTTACTGGTTTAAGGTGGGTGACACCTTTACCGCCAACTACCTGATGCAGCAAATCCAGATCGCGATTAAAACCCTCCTGCGCCAGCCTGCCAGCAGCGCCTTGATCCGGCTCTCCGCGGTTACGATGGATGCCGATGTTGAAAAGGCGCAAGCCGATATCAAAGAATTTGCCCGCTTGATCATTCCACACCTGAAAAAACACCTGCCGAATAAATAGGCGGGATAAGGGATCTGTCCCTGTTTATGGGAGCAACTTTATGCAGACACTTAAAAACACGCTCATTCACTGGTATTTACGCCGGGTTAAAGGCATAACGCTTCCCCGGGACCTGATCAGCCTGGCGATCAAACGCTACAGCCAGGATACCGCTCTCATCGACGGAGAAAACACATTTACCTACGCGCGCGTCATGGAAAGGGCGGCTTGCCTGGCAAACGCGCTCTCACGCCTGGGCCTTAACAAGGGAGACAAACTCGGGCTCCTGAGTGGCAACACCTATCCCTATTTTGAGATCCGTATCGCCACCTATTTTACCGGCATTGTGCTTGTTCCGCTCAGCCAGGACCTGAACCTTGAGGATATGATATTTATCAGCAATGACTGTCAAATCAAGATCCTGATCTATCAGCCCGGTTTACTTACAGAAAATCTGCAAAGACTGAAAACCGAAACCCGCATCGAGTCATGGATACCGCTTTTTTCTGATAACGGAGAAAACACCTATGAAGACCTTATTAAAAACAGCCCTGCGCGTATG
>JAGYNW010000033.1 GCA_018399915.1 Candidatus Omnitrophota bacterium | reverse complement strand
AAGGGTATTGCCGTAAATCAGAAAACCCAACAAGAAAAATAGCAAAAAAACTTTGAGGTTACTATGCGTCGTCCCCTTTCTAAAATTAATGAAGGATTTATTTTCCAAGGTTGCTTCTATCTATTCTAGCGGATTATTCTTCTGCGCCTTCTTTGATTTTTTTTAACTCTTCATCCAGTTCTTCAAAGGCTTTATCAAGTTTAGCTAAAAGCTCATCCAGCCCTTCCACTGTTTCATTTTTCCCTTTTTCCTCCATCTCAAGCAAGATCCCACGTAAAGCCTTTGCCGAAATATTGCCGGATGCGCCTTTTAAAGAGTGGGCAACCCCCCGGATATTTTCAAAATCCTTATTTTCAACATAGCCTGTCAAGGCAGCCCTTTTTTCTTTGAAATCCTCTGTAAACAAGTCCAGCAATTCCAACAATAATTCCTTATCTTCCTGGACTCGTTCCATAACTTCTTCATAATCAAAGATTACATCACTCATAATTCATTCCTTTCTAAACAAATTTTTCAATTTCATGAAACAATTTTTGCCTGTCAATCGGCTTAGCCACATATCCATCCATGCCTGCATCAATGCATTTTTGCTTATCCTCATGCATCGCTCTGGCCGTCAATGCGATGATCGGAATATGTTTCCCCGTCGTCTCTTCATCTTTACGGATCGCCTCGGTTGCCTCAAAACCATTCATCTCCGGCATTTGGCAATCCATCAATACTATATCATAGGGCGCCTTTTCCAATAATTCAATAACTTCTTTTCCGTTTACCGCAGTGTCCACGATCATTTCTTTTTTCTCAAGCATCTTGACCGTGATCTTCTGGTTAACCAGATTATCTTCAGAAAGAATAACCCTGACGCCTTTCAAATCTTTGACAAGCTCCTCGGGTACAATCGGCGCATGTCGCTTTGGGCCTTCCCCGGTTCCATCCAACATCAATTCAAATTCTGCGGTAAAATGAAAAGTGCTTCCCTGCCCTACTTCACTGTCAATCCAAATACGGCCCCCCATCATTTCAACCAAACGCTTGCAGATGGCCAACCCTAATCCTGTCCCTCCGAACTTGCGGGTCGTTGAAGTTTCCGCCTGTGAAAAAAGCTCGAAAACCGCTTCATGTTTATCCTTGGGGATACCGATCCCTTCATCCCAAACTTCAAAATGCAAAAGCACATTATTGCGCTTAAGCATAGTTTCTACAGCAACTTTGGTCCCCACCTTCCCCTTGGAGGTGAATTTCATGCCGTTGTTGATCAGATTGATCAAGACCTGCCGTAACCGTACAGGATCCCCCGACAGTGTTTCGGGAACACTCTCATCGATTTCCAGTTCAATTTCCAAACTCTTATCCCTCGCAATCACGCCCAAGCCTTTGGTGACATTTTTCAAAACATTATGTAAGTTGAACTCAATATTTTCCAGCACGATCTTGCCGGCTTCGGCCTTAGAAAGATCCAGAATATCATTGATCAATCGCAATAAATTATCCGTGGCATCTTTGGCCACATTCAAATTGTCTCGTTGCTCCTCAGTCAAAGCGGTATCTAATGTCAGGTCGATCATTCCCATGATCGCATTCATCGGCGTGCGGATCTCATGTGACATATTAGATAAAAACAGCGATTTCGTACTATTGGCTTGTTCCGCAGCCAATTTGGCCTGAATAAGCATTTCCTGGAACTTCTTTTGCTCGGTAATGTCCTGCATAATCCCGACGGAGCCAATGATCTCTTCATTGGAATCTTTAAGAATATTGATCGAAAGATCGATATCCAGAATATTTCCGTTCTTCGTCATCACCTTGGTTTCAATATGTTTTTTCCCTCCCAGCTTGCGGATATTGGCCTTGCGGATCTTAAGCCATTCCTCCTGCGGATAAAGGGATTTGACCGGACGGTTATAGAGGTCAGCTTCATTCATTTCCAACATGATCTCCGCGTACTTATTCCAGGAAATGATCTTTTCCTCCTTATCAATCAAGGTAATACCCGCGGCAGAATTATCCAAAATAACCCGGATCTTTCTTTCCGAATCTTTGATCCGTTTTTCCGCGATTTTCTGGGATGTAATATCCCGCATGATACCGATCGCGCCGATAACATTACCCTCGATATCCTTAAGAACCGAAATGGATACATTAACGTCTAATAAGGTGCCGTCCTTATGGAAAGCCTGGGTCTCAATATCCGTCTTCGTCCCGCTTTCCCGGATATTGAATGAACGCAGTCGCTTCCATTCCTGCGGAGGATAGAGTTCTTTAACAGGTTTATTGAAAAAGATCTCTTTATCCAGTCCCAATAATTTTTCCGCATAAGGATTCCACGCGATAATGCGTTCATTCTTATCCGTTACCGTGATAGCGGCTGCCGTATTATTAAAAACCGTCCGGAAAAGCTCTTTGGATTCAATCAGGTTCTTTTCAAACTCTTTGCGTTTGGAAATATCCTCGATGGTCAGATCAATGTAATGTTTATCGGTGCGCTCATCTTTGCCCAAGGTGGCCGACAAGGAACACCATAGAAAATTCTTCTTTTTATTCTTTAAACGGATCTCAAAATTCTTGAGAAATCCCAAAGATTTTATCTGGCGACAAAAAGAATTGTACTCAACGTCCGAAGGGAAAAGGGTAGAAAGATATGTCTGAGTCACTTCCTCTTGCTGAAATCCGAACATCTTCAAAAAAACCGCATTTACGAATAAAAATTTCGCATTCGGCCCATAAGAGGTGCGGCAAATCCCGATATGCAGATTATCTATCAAATGTTTTAATCCATGCTCATTAGTCAACATTCGTCTTATCCCGTTTCTGAAGTTTAAGGTTTAAAAAAATCCCGAACAAATTAAACATCACAACAATTATCGCCAGTGCAGTCATACAGATCGTAAAAATTGCGGACCAGTCTTTTTGAAAATCACTGGGCATAACCTCATTGCCAAAATACATAATGATCGTAAGCGCGAATATCAGCATGGCGCCGGCAATAACAAAAACAAACAAAGAAAACAAAAAAGAGATCAAGATAACATAAAAGTTGTACAACACCAGGTTATCTTTGGCGATCCTGCTTGCGGCCACTCCGATTCGTCTCATGGAAAAAACTCCTTAAGAGAAAATCCTCTTAAATCTATCTCTCTTTATACTAATAATTAAAAAAGATTTTACAACTAAATTTATGCGAAAAACAGAAGACGATCCTTAGCGATCAAACTTCACAACATTCTCCCACCATTCACTGCTATCCCATCGCTTCATCTTCCGCCACAATTTCTGTGCCGTTTTGGTCTTTAAATGCTCCGGCGCTTTTTGAAAAAACTTCTTTGCCTTCAAATGCCCGTGGTCATAATATTCTTTGGCCTGCATAAGACACTCCAGAATATCCGCATCCCTGGCGATAACACTTTCGAGGGTCTCCTGCCCGTCATATTCATCCCGAAAACTCCGCATTTCCGTCTTTAGCCCCTTGTCCAAACAAGCCACCTGATCCTTAAAGACCTGCTTTTCAGCTGCCTTAAAATCAATGTAATAATGCCCCATCTTGTGCAGATCATTGATGCGCGCCTCATGGATATCATTAAAAAGGGCCATTAAAACCACCCGGTAAGGACTGACGCCTTCAGCATGCGCGATGTAATAAGCGATGATGGCACAACGGAAAGAATGTTCAGCAACGCTTTCCGGATCCTTGATGCCGGCCACCCACCAGCCGCTGCGCTTGATTTTCTTTAATAATCCTGCCTCGGCAAAAAAATCCACCGCGGCCGAAATATCATCCTTATCCGTTTTTCGGGAGTTTCTTTTGTCTTGTGATCTCATAACATAATATGGTTGTCGCGTGCGCGACGTTAAAAGATAATGTTTCTCTGTACATCGGAATGGTTAACAGACAATCCACCTTTTCTTTAACCCTGGATCGGACGCCTTTTTGTTCTGAACCTATGACCAGACCCAGGGGAAACTTCAATTCTGTTTCCATTAAAGGATCACCGCCCTCCACCACCGAGGCCGCAACCCAAAAACCATTATCCTTAGCCCGGACAATAGCCTTATTGATATTGGCGACTTTGGCGATCGGTACATAATTATCTCCGCCGGAAGCCACCCTGAGAACGGTTTCGGTAACCTCAACGGATTTATGCGTCGGCAAGACCAGAGAAAATTTTCCTAAACATGCCAAGGAACGGATGATCGCGCCCAAATTTTGCGGATCGTTCAATCCATCAAGGAACACAAGGCTCCGTTTTTGTTTTACAGCATTCTCCAGAAATTCATCATAAGGCATGTATTCAAAATCATAAATGACCGCGATAACACCTTGGGTGTTCTTGGACCGGCCCATTTTTTGAATCTTGGTGCCGGGGACCACATACAGAGGAATTCGGTTTTTTCTGGCCTTCTTGTGAATGGGAGCAGAATCCTTGCATTCATTAGAAAGGTAGATTTGCTTGATCGACTGCGGTTGGGTGCGCAATTTTTCTATGACAGAATTTTTCCCAAACAAACGCATTTTACTGTTCCTTCCCAGGCATACTTATTTTTGCCCCTCGATTATCTTGGTTCGTTCCTGAACCTCTTTGGCGTACAAAAGATCCAATTTGTCTCTTTGGGCGATGTAATCGGCATATGTCAGCCTTTTTTGTAAATATTGCCGCTCCAGATCAGCCCGCTTTTCTTTGTATCGCGCAAAATGCGGATCCTGCAATAATGTCTTGGAATTCTCGATAAAGGCCTGAAATTCATTGGTCTCATACGTACAGCCTGATACCACAAAGAAAAAAAACACCAATAAACACAGCGACCTTTTCATCATAATTCTTTCCTTTTGCCCTATTTTTTTAATCCCAGCCAAAGATAAAACAATGGCCTTAAAATACTCCACCACCCGGTGATGGGCTTCATCTTTGTGTATCCCAACTTTGAAGACGGATAGGTCTTTGTAACCGGCGCTTCGGTGTATCGATATCCCAAGACAATGGCCTTGAACAAGAGGTAAGGTTCCAGCTCATACTGGGCCAGCCATTCTTGATCAATATTGATCCGGGGATCATTTAAGAGTGATAAGCGAAACGCCCGGAATCCATTGGTTGAATCGGTAACCTTTGTCCGGGCAATTAAAGACATCAAGCACGGATGCAGCCTCGTTGCGATCTTGCGATAAAAAGGCATATCCCCGCCAATCCCGTTAGGGCCTTTGTACCGCGATCCCTGGACAAAGTCAAACCCGTCGTTCAGGATAGGATCGATTAACCGGGAAATCTGCTGCGGATCGTCTTTATCATTACCCGCCATGATCACAATAATCTCATAACCATTCTCAATCGCATAACGCAAAGCTGTCCGGATTCCCGAACCCACACCTTTACGCTCTGCATGACGGATGGTCTTAACCCCGTCGGCAGCAAAACTGCTGATCATTTCGGTGGTGCCGTCATCCGAGGCATCATCAATGATCAGATAATCCAGCCGCTCTTTCAAATCACAGGCCAAAAACCGTTCGATCGCATTTTTCAGTTTAACATTTTCATTGTACGCTATTGGGCAAACCAGTATCTCGGACATAAGCGACCTATTTTAAGATAAACCTTTCTGCTTTTTTCTCATACCTTTTACCGCACACGCACACATACGACGCATCCAGTTTTCGGCCGCACAGACAAGCCCAGCCGACCCGCTTGGCAGGATTGCCGCAAACCATCTCATGCGGTTCTAATGCGCGGGTCACCACACTACCGGCACCGACAAAGGCGTATTCGCCAATGGTCAAACCACATAATACAACGGCATTTGCGCCTAAGGTAGCGCCTTTTTTTACCAGGGTTTTTTCCAATTGCCACTCATCCTGACGGTTACTACGCGGATAGCGGTCATTGATAAAGGCGATATTGGACCCCACAAAGACATCATCCTCGATCGTCACCCCGTCAAAGATAGACACATTGTGCTTGATGGTTACATGATCGCCCACAACCGCGCCGCTCTCAACAAAACTTCCATCACAAATATTACATTCACATCCGATACGCGCCCCTTTTTGGATATGGGTGTTCACCCAGAGGCGGGTGCCTTCCCCGATAATCGCTCCTTCGGCGACATAAGCCTTTTCATGCTGAAAATACCCCATCACTGGACCTCCACGCGACGTCCATGCTGATTAGCAGATTCCTGAATAGCGCATAAAGTCTTAACAACATCCTCTCCTTTTTGCGCATCGGCCAACCCGGGGGACTCATCATTCTCAATGCAATCGATAAAATACTGGGCCTGGGCTTTTAACGGTTCACTGAATCCGACTTTGGGAATGGTAATACTGCCTTCTTTGGATAAAAGCTGAAATTCGCCGTAAGTAGCATAAAAGGTGGACGTCTTCTCTACATGCTTATCATAAATCTTGATGGGGCCGGCACTTTCCAGATCATCCCAGATCACCATCTTTTTATCACCCACTACCGTGATCTGTCTTACCTTGCGGGGATCCAGCCAGCTGACATGGATATTAGCAACGACATTGCCGGGATAGGTTAAAGTGCTAAAAGAAAGATCTTCCTGGGCCGTCTCCAGAAAATTGTGTCCGGTGGCACTGACGCTTTCCGGCGCACGGGCAAACAGATAGTTAAAAATAGAAATATCATGCGGCGCCAGGTCCCAAAGAGCATTAACATCATAGCGAAACGGTCCCAGATTGGTCCGGGTGGCATAAGCGTAATGGATCTTGCCGATCTCTCCGGAATCAATGTAATTCTTCAGCCAGACGATTCCGGCATTGAAAAGAAAAATATGCCCGACCATCAACTTTTTGTTTTGTGTTTGAGCGATCTCTTTCAAATGACGGCTTTCTTCGGTCTTAAGTGTAAGCGGTTTTTCACACAAGACATGTTTGCCTGCCTCTAAAGCCTCTTGCGTCAGCTGATAATGCATCTTTGTGGGAGCCGCGATAACGACTGCGTCGACGTTGGGGTTTTTTAGGATTTTCTGATAGTCCCGGGTCGTTTCAATATCCGGGTACAATCCCTTGATAAGTTCTAACCTGTCGTCATTAATATCCGCGCACATTGACGCGGTTGAGCCCGAAAGCTGCGAAAATATCCGTATGTGATTTGGCCCCCAGTGACCGCAACCGATTATGCCTACGTTGACCATCTTTCCTCCATTGTTAAAACCGCTGATAACTAAAATAGTAAATATTAGTATTAGTTTAATAATTTTTATCCATTATACCGATATTGCTCCGAATAAGAAAGTTTTAATTTGCGATTTATCCTTTCATATTATTAGCAAGCAGTTGAAATCCTGTTACAATGTAGTAAAATAAAAGCTCAAAATCAATCACTTTCGCACACACGGAAAATAACCATGATGATCCCTCCCCAAAAATCCGACTGGAAATCCGGAATTCCGGCAAGAGCGCTTCTGATCACGGCTTTTGGCCTTATCGCGCTTATCAATATTAGCCGGTTAATCCGGGAAGACTTGCAGCTCCAAAAGATCAAAGGCGTACAACCCCATCAAAAAGTCGGCCAAAAATTTTATGGTTTGGACAAGATATTTCAGGGAAGAGAATATGTTGGCTATTACACGGACAAAGATCTGAGCGAGTCCGAAAATAATAAGCAGTTTTCCCAAGCCCAATACATCATTGCCCCGACTATCCTCCACATCAACAATACCGATCATACCTTTACCCTTTTTGATTGTACTTCTGAAGACATTGCGCTTGCCAAGATCCAGGACATGCACGCCACCATCATCCAAAAACACGGCGGCCTTATCTTAACGAGGCAAAATCCATGACCATGCTCCTGACCATGCTGCCATATGCTTTTTCCTTAAGTTTAGGTCTGCTGGCAACCCAACTCATTTTGCCTCCGAAAGAGAATTGTCCGCTTATCATAAAACTTTGCCTGGGCCAGGCTGTCGGATTAGCCATAAGCGCGTATCTGACATTTTTAAGCTTTATCCTCTTTGATCAGCTTATCCCTTTTTTCGTTATCTTCCTTAACCTTATTCTTTTTTTGACTTTGACATTTTTTGTTGCGACCTCAAAAGAAAACCACTTTCCAAAACCAAAGATAACCTGGGCTAAAACCAAACAGCATATTGGGGCCTGCCTAGCTATTTTTCTGTTGGCGTTCTTCTTGATCCGGCAATCCAACTTTTATGTACACGGCGGGTGGGACGCCTGGTCTGTCTGGAATCTCAAGGCCAAATTCCTTTATCTCGGCGGAGAATCCTGGGGCAATATGTTCGAACCCATGCTCTGGCGTAGCAGCCCGCATTACCCCTTGCTGCTGCCCTTGATCAATGTTTGGGCATGGATTTTTACGCAGGCCCCGGTCTACTATGTCCCCCAATCTACGGCCATCCTTTTCAGCCTGCTTACAGCTACCTTCTTGTACGCGGCCATCAAACAAGAGACAAAATCACGCTTTGCGTTTTTGCCCATCCTTTTATTCCTGGGTTCACCCTTTGTTGTCCGCCAATGCATCAGTCAATACAGTGATATTCTTTTTGCCTTCTATCTTCTGTCCGGGATCTATTGCCTCATGAAGACCAAAGAAAAGAATTCCGGAGCCTTTGCGGCCATGGCCGGATTGCTTCTGGGGTGTCTGACATTTACAAAGGGCGAGGGCTTGCTGGCCGCCGGCATATTGTCACTTTTATTTATCCCTTATCTGGGATACAAATCCCGATCACCAAAAGATGCGGAGCTCTCGCTGATTTTTTTCACGGCACTTTTTCTGACATCCCTCCCGCTTTTGTTCTTTAAACTGGTGTACGCGCCGGATAATGTAACCTTTACCAATGGCCTGGTCTCTCAAACACATCCATCGACTCTGCCGCGGCTTAAAGCCATATTAATCTACTATTTTCTGGAATTACGTCACATGAAATGGAATGGGCTTTTAATCATTACCGCGCTAACCCTTTTGATCAAGTTCCGTCAAATGCTAAACTCGCGTAACATTCTCATCAGTCTTTTTTTAGCAGGTTATTTCGGAATGATCACCGTCTATTATTACATCAATACCCAATTCGAGATCATCTGGTGGTTAAAATTCACGCTGGCGCGTGTCATTTTCGCGACGCTACCGGTTATCTTGCTTTTGACTTTCTTGTCTTTATTTGAGAAAAAAACCTGAAGACCGCGCCTCTTCATCCTGCGGTTGCTCTATGCCGGCTTGTGCGCCACGATCAAAAAATGGGTAGGAATATCTTGAGAAATACAAACCTTGCGGAATCCTGCCTTTGCTATTTGGCCTTCCACTTCTGAAACCGAACAACGGATCTCCAAGGGAGGCCCCTTTGGCATGGCCTGTTTTTTCCAGTCAACAATACAAAGAACGCCGCCGCTGCGCAATACCCTTAAGGATTCTTTCAATATTGCTTGCGGCTCATCCAGCTCATGATGCACATTGATCATGTAAAGCACGTCTGCCACGCCGTCTTCCAGCGGCACGACCGTTTCCTCCATACGCAAGGGCACGATCTGTGGATACTGCTGACACACATGCGCCTTCATCCATTGGATCATGATATCAGACAGATCACAGGCAAAAATCTTGGCCTTAGGGCTGTATTGGAGAAAAGCCTTACTGAAAACTCCGGTTCCCGCACCAATGTCGACGGCAACTTTAGGGTCGGCAACATTGATCTTATCCCAAATAAACCTTGGCGGGATATCAACAATCCTCTGCGGATCATTGAGCTTCTGTAATTTTTGAGGATCAAATTTCTTTTCGATCATAATCAATACCTGTGCGCCTTCCGCGCGTATTCGCCTTTTATGCCTGCCCATTACATTGCCATGTTGCTACACGTAGCAACATGGCAATAAAAAGGCATGAGACTCTTTTTCATGAAAACCCAGCCTCATGCCTTTTTTTGTTTTACTAGTTACGCCTTAAATCCATCCCGCAAGGCTTCGTATTTCTTCCACTTGGCGTCTACGTCCTTTTGGGCCAGCTCAATTAACTCCTTGGCCCGTTCCGGCTTGGACCGAGTCAACATCTTAAAACGCGTCTCACTGTAAGCAAATTCCGAAAACGCGATGCTGGGGGGCTTGGAATCAATAATCAGAGGATTCTCACCCTTAGCGGCTAAAAGCGGATTGTATCGGAACAAAGGCCAATGGCCTGAGGCTACGGCTGCTTTTTGATCACCCATAGCGGTCGTCATGTTAATCCCGTGCGCGATACAATGGCTGTAAGCCAGGATGATTGATGGCCCGTCATAGGCCTCAGCCTCAATAAAGGCCTTGACTGCCTGGACATCATTAGCGCCCATGGCCACTTGCGCGACATAAATATTGCCGTAACTGATGGAGATCATGGCCAAATCCTTTTTCGCCACAGGCTTTCCGTCCGCCGCAAATTTCGCAACCGCAGCCCGCGGGGTTGCCTTGGATGCCTGACCGCCAGTATTCGAATACACCTCTGTATCCATAACCAGAACATTGACGTTTTTGCCAGAGGCTAATACATGATCTAACCCTCCGTAACCGATATCATAGGCCCAGCCGTCACCACCCACGATCCAAACGCTCTTTTTCACAAGCATATCCGCGAGACTCAATAATTGTTTGGCCTCGGCAGAGTCCTTGCCCTGCAACTTTTCTTTTAAAGCCGCGACCCGGTTTCTTTGTTCGAAAACACCCGGCTCATCAGACTGATCAGCTTCCAGAATTCCCTTGGCCAGATCATCGCCGATCTCACCGGCCAATTTTGTCACCAATTCCCGGGCGTATTCATTCTGTTTATCAATGGTCAACCGGAAACCGAAACCAAATTCCGCATTATCCTCGAATAAGGAATTCGACCAGGCCGGCCCTCGTCCGTCAATATTAACAGCAAAAGGCGTTGTGGGAAGGTTCCCGCCATAGATGGACGAACATCCTGTCGCGTTGGCGACAACCATACGGTCCCCGAACAACTGGGTCACCAATTTGTAATAAGGGGTTTCCCCGCAACCGGCGCAGGCGCCGGAGAATTCAAATAACGGTTGCAGCACTTGCGAATCCCGGACCAGATTCTTCTTGAGTTCGTTCCTGCTGAATTCCGGAATGCTCAAAAAGAAATCCCAATTCTTTTTTTCTGGTTCCCGCAAAGGCAATTGTGGCTGCATATTGATCGCCTTTTTGCCTTCTTCGGTCTTGCTCTTGGCCGGACAGACAAAGACACAGGCCCCGCAGCCCGTGCAATCTTCAATGGCATTCTGCACCGTGACCTTTTTGCCTTCCCAGGCTTTATTTTTGGGATCAGCGGATTTAAATGTTTCCGGTGCCTTTTCCAGGATTTGAGGGTCATAAACCTTCATTCTGATCGCTGCATGCGGACACACGATAGAACACTTTCCGCACTGGATACAAAGATCGGTTTCCCAAACAGGAACTTCCAGCGCGACATTCCTTTTTTCCCACTTGGTCGTAGCTGTCGGATACGTTCCGTCTTCCGGCATCTTGCTGACAGGAAGGTCATCCCCGCACCCGGCAATAATAGCCGCGGTCACGGTCTGCACAAACTCAGGCGCGTCGGCAGAAACCACAGGCGGCCTTTCGATGGTGCTGGTCACACTATCCGGCACCTTGACTTCATGCAGATGGGCTAAAGCCTGATCAACCGCGTTGAAATTTTTATCAACGATCTCCTGACCTTTTTTCCCATAGGCCTTCTGAATGGATTTTTTAATCGCCTCAATCGCCTCGTCCTTGGGTAATACACCGGAAATCGCGAAAAAGCAGGTCTGCATAATCGTATTGATCCGGACACCCATGCCGGTCTTCTGTGCCACTTTGTAGCCGTCGATCACATAAAACTTTACATCCTTTTCAATGATCTGCTGCTGCACATCTTTCGGCAGTTTGTCCCAGACCTCATCTTCGCCGTAAGGCGTATTTAAAAGGAAAATCCCGCCCTTTTTGATCTTCTTCAGCATATCGTATTTTTCCAGAAAGACCGTTTGATGGCAGGCCACAAAATTTGCCTCGGTGATCAGATAGGTGGAGTGGATGGGATTCGGGCCGAAACGCAAATGGGAAACCGTGACCGAGCCGGCTTTTTTGGAGTCATACACAAAATAGCCCTGCGCGTAATTGTCAGTCTCTCCGCCGATGATCTTAATGGAATTTTTGTTGGCGCCAACAGTCCCGTCGGAACCCAACCCATAGAACAGGGCCTGCACGCCGTCAGGATCTTCGATGGTGAATGACGGGTCATACGCGATACTGGTTTGTGTGACATCGTCATTGATGCCCACCGTAAAATGATTTTTCGGTTTATCCTTGGATAACTCGTCAAAGACGCCCTTGACCATGGCCGGCGTAAACTCCTTGGAAGATAACCCGTAACGTCCGCCGACAACCACAGGTGCTTGCGCGAACTTGCCTTCCTCCTGCATCTCATACAGCGCGTCAATCACATCCAAATAAAGCGGCTCAGCACTGGCGCCGGGTTCTTTGGTGCGGTCTAAAACCGCAATCTTCTTAACCGTGGCAGGGAGTGCGTCGATAAAATACTTAACCGAGAAAGGCCGGTAAAGCCTTACTTTTAAGACCCCGACTTTCTCTCCTTGTTTCAATAAAGCATCAACTGTTTCCTGCGCGGTTTCAGCCCCGGAGGTCATTAAAACAACCACTTTTTCCGCGTCCGGAGCCCCATAATACTCATAAATTTTATATTGGCGGCCTGTCAATTCCGCGAACTTATCCATAGCCTTCTGAACAATATCCGGACAAACATCATAATACTTGTTCACGGTTTCCCTGGCCTGAAAAAAGACATCCGGATTTTGCGCAGTCCCGCGGATCACAGGACGGTCAGGCGACAATCCTCTTTGCCTGTGGGCGAAGACCAAATCATCATCAATCATCGCTTTAATCGTATCCATGGGGATTTGTTCGATTTTGCTAACCTCATGCGAAGTTCTAAACCCGTCAAAGAAATGCAAAAAAGGAACTCTGGATTCCAATGTCGCAGCATGCGCGATCAAAGCAAAATCCATGACCTCCTGAATGGAGGCAGAGGCTAACAACGCAAACCCGGTCGACCGTGTCGCCATAACGTCGCTATGGTCGCCAAAAATAGAAAGCGCCTGGCAGGCCACAGAACGGGCTGACACATGAAAAACGCTGGAGGTCAATTCTCCGGCGATCTTGAACATGTTCGGCACCATTAATAATAACCCTTGCGAAGCGGTAAAGGTCGTTGTCAAGGCGCCTGTCTGTAGCGCGCCGTGGACCGCTCCGGCAGCCCCGCCTTCACTTTGCATCTCGACCACATTAGGGATTGTCCCCCAAATATTTTCTTGGCCGGCAGCCGACCAGGCATCCGACCATTCCCCCATAGGTGAGGATGGCGTGATGGGATATATGGCGATGACCTCGCTGACCTTATGCGCAACATAAGCCGCGGCTTCATTACCATCGATTGTTACCATTTGTTTTTCCATGATTGATTTCTCCCCCGCTAAATGATTAAACTATATTAGAATTGAATTTAATGGTATTTTGCTCTTTTTATCTGTCCTGAGAAAACGACAGGATAAAGACCGTGCCAGAACCTACATTATAATAATAAACCCGGTTTCGTCAAGTAAGACCCTGTTTCCCGGACTACAAATCTGCGGCGCACTGTCAAGTATTAATGAATCCTTAAACCTACTAATTGCGGATTGACCAATAAAACAATCCCCAACAGCACCATAATGATGCCTCCGATAAACTTAATGATCTCCATGTGCCGCTGTGTGATCCGTCTGGCTTTGAAGGTATAAACAAAAATCACAATAATCACGATCAGTGGGATCACATAAACAAAATTGTAGAAAATCAAATATAAATAATAGGAAAAAGTGTTTTCTAAACCTCTCCCGGCCAATATCCCGGTATAGAGGATCGGAAATCCTGCGGTACAGGGCAACTCGACCAAAGAGGCCAAAGAGGCCAGGGCCAAAGATGACAATACCAATAAAGGCACAGACCCGGATTGAATAACATCC
>JAGYNW010000329.1 GCA_018399915.1 Candidatus Omnitrophota bacterium | reverse complement strand
AGATTAGGTCGCCCCCTGCGTGGGGGCGTGGATTGAAACAATGAGTCAAGAGTGGATCAAGATTTTGATATGATGATTGACCTTGACTGCTTTATGGCATTAGTGTCCGAAGAAAAAGGGCAGGTTGAAGGAATGATATGCGCTATTATAGGCCCTAAGTTTTTTAGTTACGGAAATGTGGCGCAAGAATTGGTTTGGTACGTACGCAAAGAATCCCGCACATGCGGAATAAGGTTGTTGCGCGCGTTTGAAAAAAAATGCTTAGACAAAGGCCTTGATTACATTTTTATGGTAGGACTTAGTGATTCAAAGGCCGTCAATATTTATAAGAGATTGGGATATAAGCAGATGGAAATAACATTTAAAAAGCGATTAGGGGGATAATATGGCTTTAAGTACAACGGCTTTAATCGTGGGCGGACTGGCTGCTGCCGGATCTATCGGAGCGTCCGTATACAATACGCAAAGGCAAGTCAGCGCGCAAAGAGAATCTCAGGAACAAGCACGTAATTTGCAAGCGCAGGCGTTAGCTGAACAAAAAGCGTCCGTAAAAAAGGCAGAAAGTCAGGCTCAAGAAAGCATGAGGCAGCAGGCGCGAAGTCGTTACGGTTCAAGGTCGATATACACGTCTCCCTTAGGCATACAGGGCGAGGCGAATGTCGCGCGCAAAACTTTATTAGGGCAATAAGGGGACAAAATGATACCCAATAAATCTTATGGTAAAAACACAATGTCGCGTGCGGAACAGATAGTAGGGCAACATGCGGCCTTGAAATCTGATCGAGTCAACTTTGAAAGCTATTGGCAAACCTTACATGATTTCTTTTACATTGAGGCAAGCGATGTCAATAGAAGTTATTTTCCCGGCACGGAACTTAATATTGACAAGCTTTATGATTCAACTACGCTGGAAGCCGCGGACGTTTTAGCCTCCGGGTTTATGAATTACCTGACACCCCCTACAAGCCGATGGTTTTCTTTAAAAGCAAAAAACCCACTTATAAAAGATAGCAAGGCTGTAGGCAGGTTTCTTGATGATGTAGCGGAAGAAGTAAATTATGTTTTAGATAGGTCAAACTTCTATACTCAGATGTATACAAACTTTAAATCATCAGGAATTTACGGAACAAGCTGTATGATCGAAGAGGAAGATATTGAGGATGACGCACGCTTTACAAGCATACCTATAAAAAATGTATGTTTCCGGGAAGATAGCAGGGGCAGAGTCGTTGCTTATTACATTGATTTTGAGTACACGGCACAACAAGCTGCTGATCGTTGGGGCACAGAAAATCTGTCTGACAAACTACAGGAAGAAATGAGGCAAGACATCAAACCACAAAAAAAGCATCCTTTCGTACTATACATATCAAAGCGCCATGTGCGCGATGTTAGAAAAAGCGACAAAGAAAATCTTCCAATAGAAGCCTTATGGGTTGATGTGAACGCTAAGAAAGTCATGGAGGAAAGTGGATATAATGAACTCCCTTGCATGTGTCATCGGTTTGAGAAACGGCCATATATCCCATGGGGATTCAGCCCGGCGATGAAAGCCTTGCCGTTTGCAAGGGTGCTTAATGCGGCTGCTAAGACAAATTTAAGGTCAATGATGAAGCATACTGATCCCGCTGTGGCCATACCAGACAACGCGTTTCTTATGCCGTTAAATATGAACCCGCGCGCAATTAATTATTATAACAAGGCCAGAATGGATGGGGGTTCAAAAGATATCTTTTCTTTTGGAAACAACGGTGACCCCAATGCCGGGATGATGGCGGTGGATTATTATGCGGGGAAA
Organism: Candidatus Omnitrophota bacterium; assembly: GCA_018399915.1. Lineage (GTDB taxonomy): Bacteria > Omnitrophota > Gorgyraeia > Zapsychrales > Zapsychraceae > M55B153. Next base: position 75 of record JAGYNW010000329.1, on the reverse strand, counting down.
GTTAAATCTTTAATGTATTACGATGTTTTTTTGGCTTTTGACAGAGTTACAAAGCAAATGAACAACCCGGAAATA
>JAGYNW010000328.1 GCA_018399915.1 Candidatus Omnitrophota bacterium | reverse complement strand
CAAATTTTTAACAATGATCTCTTCGGTCCGGTTGAAATAAAAGAAATTGCAAAATAAAACCTGATCAAACTCATCCAGCGCGGTATCCCCGACGCGTTGTGACGCCAAAAGGTACTGCAGGCCCCGGCAATAACGTTTATCGGCCCGCAATGTTTTGTGGTAGGCCTCCCGCAACATCACGATCGCCTGCAAAAGCGCGTTGATGTCCTCCGGCACGGCGTATCCGATCTGGGCATTGGCCCCGATATTTTTCAAATCACTGTTAGGGATATCCTCCAGGTCCAGATTATCGATGAACTTAAGGATCTCCCGCGTCCACGGCAAGAATTGTGCGAAGGATTCCCGGCCTTTCAATATCTGCGGGGTGACCTTTCGCGCCAATTGATACACCAGATAACAATTATCCAGATCCAAAAGCGTGCTGAAAGTCTCATGCTTGTTCAGGAGATACGCGATGAATTCATCAATGGTAAAAAACTCCGGGGGATAATACGGCGTTGACATACGCCTGGAGAGCTCGCGCTTGATGAACAAAGCCGGCCGCTTCCCGCCGAAACAGATAGCCACGCGGCTGAGATCCCGGCCCTGCCGGATATAGTGCTCCTCGATATAATCACACAACTTATCGATATAATTGTCGCAAAACGAATATGTCCGTATTTCACTCATAGCTATTCTCACTTTTTCAAGATACCGCCTCAAGCGCCTCGCAGGTATCCACAAAGATCAGATACCCGCAAATCTTCCGTTGGGGATACATTTTCCCCAGCAACTCACTGTAGGCGCGCATCTGCGCATCATCCCTGCCCTCGGCATCCTTGGAACTCTTATAATCAATAACCGTGACCGTATCCAAAGAAAGGATCAAACGGTCCAGCCGCCGGGTCTGTCCGCGGTCATCCACTATGGCCTTCTCGGTAAAGACCTCGTTGCCGTCCAGATAAAAAAACCGTTTCAGGCCCCTGGCGGTTACCAGCCTTTCTACCATTTTACGGCATTCCGCAATCCCGTCATTTAACGGAAACCGCGCCACCGCCTGCGCGTAGGCCCTGTCCAACGTTTGGGCGAGATCAGCCCTGTCAAGATCACCAATGAAAGAAAGCAGGAAATGGCAGATTACGCCCTGGCTGCGCTGCGCGCGGTTTGCCAGCACCTTGTCGGATTGAAATTCATCTTTCAGATAATCGATCCAGTCCCGGCAGGCCGAAGGCGCCAATGGCGTGATCATCTCCTTTTTCTCTTCGCTGACCGCATAGGTGCGCGGCACGCCTTTACGGTAATCCGCCTGCGGGATCAGCAATTGAAGAAAATTGAAACTGTTACCGGTCTTCTTCGGGATAAACCCGTAAAGTTCATACCGGGGACGGGTGAGCGCCACATAAATATTATTGAGCTCGGCGATAAAGGCCTTTTTGTATTCCTGCCGGTAGATCTGATAAAGTTCATCAGAAAAAGAATAATATTTGGATTTTAACCGGAACAAAGACACCGTGTCGCGGTGTTCTTTGAGGATATACGACTGCTGGTAACTGGCGTTGGAAGACCCCACCTGGATATCCATACCCAGAAACGGCAAAATCACTACCGGGAATTCCAGGCCCTTGGATTTATGGATGGTCAACAGCTTGACCGCGTCGGTATCCGCCACCTCGACGTACAACTTGTCCCCGGTTAAATTCGCGAAAAACTCCTGAAACGATGCGATATCCGCGCCCTCCTCCTCGTGCAGACGGATAAGCTCCAGAAGATGCATGAAAAACCCCTGAAACTCGGGAAAATGCGCCAAAACACCCAGGCGGTTGTAAATACTGACGGTCAGCTCGTACAAAGGATACAGCCCCACATTGCGGAAAAACTCCTCAATAAACTTTTCCCATG
>JAGYNW010000327.1 GCA_018399915.1 Candidatus Omnitrophota bacterium | reverse complement strand
GTGCTTTTCGAAATGTTGGCCGCCATTAAAGAGATCGGGAGGTGGCCCTGGTCCAGGACATATTCAGCCCGATTGATGGAGGCCTTAAGGTTTTTTGGCGCTAAGCAGATATTTTTTGACCTTTTATTTACTGAGGAGTCCACAAAAAAGGATGACGATGCCTTGAAACAGGCTTTGGAGGCGACAGACAATGTTTATTTTCCTTTTGCGTTTGCTCCTAGTGGAGAAACAAAAGAAATTGTTTACCCTATTGATAAGTTTTTGCCGCATTTAAAAGGCACGGGATTTATAAACGCGAGCCGTGATATTGATGGAAAAATCCGCAAAACCCCGCTTTTTACCCGAAGCGGTCAAGAGTTTTATCCCCATCTTTGCCTAACCCTTTCCATGGATTATTTAGGCATGCGATTGAAGAGCCTTTCCAGCCATTCTCTGATTATCGGAAATGAGGAGGAACAATTGTCTCTTCCTTTGGAGGATGGGAATAAAATGTTGATTAACTGGTATGGGAAATACCGTGATGCTTTTAACCGGTATAGCTTTATAGATGTTTTGGATTCTTACCAAGCGATCCTTGACGGGAAGCCTGCCGAGCTCGACAGGGATATTTTTAAAGGCAAGATCTGTATGGTCGGCATAACCGCGATAGCGTTACATGACAATCATGCGGTTCCTGTCCAAGCGGTCTATCCCGGCATAGGGATCGTCGCCACGACCACCGAAAATATTATTGCTAAAGATTTCATAAAAGTCATTCCCAAATGGGTTGATATCTGCGTTATTTATTTATTAGCTATGATCCCGGCCTTTTTGATCCTGGACAAGAAGCCTTTCCGGGAGGTTTTGTCATTGCTTTTTGTTATCGTGTTCTTTGTCTTTTCCTATTTCTTTTTTTTGAGAAATTACCGCATGTATTTTTCTTATCCGATAATTTCTTTAATAGCGAGTTATCTTGTCTTATCTGTGTATAACTTTGCCAGGATCGATATAGAAAATAAACAGATGATGAGATTGGTGATAACGGATGAATTGACAGGATTGTCCAATATCAGGCATTTTAAAATGGAACTCAATTCGGCTTGCTTAATGGCGAAAATGGATCCACAGAAAACGTTTTGTGTTATTATGACGGATATTGACAATTTTAAGAATTTTAATGATGTTTATGGCCATCAAGTTGGTGATTTGGTTTTATCCCGTATCGCGAAAGTGTTAAAGGATTCTGTGCGTATCCAGGATGTTGTTTCCCGCTATGGGGGCGAGGAAATGATTATCATGTTGCGTGGGATCAATTTAGAAAATGGGATGAAAATCGCTGAAAATATACGTAAAAATGTGGCTTCTTTGCTGTTAACGCATGAAAAGGAAGATCTCCAGGTTACAGTTAGTGTGGGAATTGCCTGTTTTGACCCTAAAAAAGATGATGGGGACACGATTATTAAAAAAGCGGATGATGCCATGTATCAAGCAAAAAAGACAGGCAAAAACAAAGTTTGTGCCTATCCTGCTGCAGGTTTAGTGTAAAAAGTTTTTTTTATGCTTTCTTTCCTTTGTCAGCTATTTTTATCCTTAAATAACGTTTTTTTTCATCAATGAGCCGAGACTGATCGTAGCCTTGTAATTATCAATTTATGGTAAATACTTATAATAGGTACAATGAATTTGAGATTCTAAGGATTTAAAGGGATTGGATGATGAATTTTTATCGTAATAGACCCAAAAAAGCTCAGAGTACGATGGAATATCTTGTTGTCATGGCTGCGGCAATCATGGTCTGTCTTATATTTTTTCAGAAAGATGGGATTTTCAGTAAGGCCGTTGAGTCAACCTATGGAGATGCGACCAACTCATTGACTGATATGAGTGGACGGATCGGAGGAGGG
>JAGYNW010000326.1 GCA_018399915.1 Candidatus Omnitrophota bacterium | reverse complement strand
GACATTTGCGCGGAATTTGGTGAAACCATTGATAAATCGAGAGGATTTTCTCCAGAATGAAGATCTTATCGCCCAAGCGGTCAGGATTGCCGATAAATTGATTCAAGATAATATCGGAGATCCGATATGGTAAGCTTGCAGGCTGGAAATCAACTGATTGAAGATGTCTCAGCGGTTGTCTTTGATAAGGATGGGACTCTCATCGATCTTTATACATATTGGGCGAATATGATTCAATTGCGTGCTGAGAAAATATGCGCTCATTACGGGATAGACGAAGAACCGCATAAGAAATCTTTGATGTTTGCGATGGGGGTTGATGTGGAAAAAAAAATGATTCGGCCTGAAGGCCCTGTCGGGATTCTTCCTCGCAAAATAGTCCAAAAGGCGGCTGAAGATTATTTGTCCGGGCTGGGAAAGGAGCAAGTAGAAGAATCATGTTTTAACGCATTTAAATCAGTTGATGAGCAGTCTATTGGGTTATTACATCAATTCATTGAATTTATTCCTGGAGCGTTTGAGCTTTTAAAAATTTTGAAAGAGAATGATTGCCGCATAGCGATCGCAACAACGGATAAGACAGAAAGAGCGAATTTAGCAATCCAGCACTTAGGAATTGAGAAGTATATAGATATGGTTGTTGGGGCAGATAGAGTAGAATATTCAAAACCTGCCCCTGATATGATTCGCTTAATTGAAAAAGGAATAGGGATTGATGCGAATCAGATGGTAATGATTGGGGATGCCAAGACAGATGTTCAATTAGGGATCAATGCCGGATGCAAGGCCTCCATAGCCGTTTTAACGGGCTTAACGCCCAAGGAAGAACTCGCATCCTTAACTCCGCATGTTGTTGAGAGTGTTAAAGATATTCATTTTATGGCTAACACCAATTAAAGGAAGAAATCATGAGTGTTGTAGGCATTATTCCCTCAAGGTTGGCCTCAAGCCGCTTGCCTCAGAAAGCTTTAATCGATATCGAAGGATTGCCCATGGTTGTTCATGTTTTTAAACGTGCGCAGATGGCAAAATCCCTGGATCGTGTGATTGTCGCAACCGATAGTCAAGAAATTTTTGATGTTGTGACTGCGCATGGGGGGGAGGCTAAGATGACATCTTCGGATCATCAGACAGGAACTGATCGAATCGCGGAAGTGGCCGCAAGATTGGATGCTGAGATTATTGTTAATATCCAGGGGGATGAGCCGTTGTTGAATCCGGATCACATTGATGCGGCGGTCCAGCCCCTCCTTGATGACAAAACGGTAAATGTTTCTGTCTTAGTTACTCCTTATAATTGTAAAAATCATCCTTCGGATATTAAGGCTGTCTTGAGTTTGAACAATGACATCCTATATTGCTCTCGAACAGACTTGCCTAGCGATTCGCGCACAGAAGTCAATACGATGTGGAAGATATGTTTCATGGTACCTTTTCGAAGAGAATTTCTTTTAAAGTATGCTTCTTTAAAACAAACGCCTTTAGAGAAAATAGAATTTAATGAATATTTGCGGATATTAGAGAATGGATACCGGATGAGAGCCGTTCCTGTAGAGAATGCGGTTATCAGTGTAGATAATCAAGAGGATTTAGAGGTTGTTCGGGAGTTAATGAAAAAAGATCCGATTATATCAAGGTATGATTGTGCGTAAAAAACTCATTTTTACCCAAAGAAAAGATAGAGCTCAAAATCGTTCCCTACATTTGATTAATTTAGACACTCTTCAAGGTTTAAATGATGGCCCTGAAGAGCAAAAGCTGCAAGTTGAAAAAGCTTATATTGAATGGATTGGGAGCTTGTCTGAAAGTCAACCCTTTCAATGGTGGGCAACGGCTTTATCCGAGAAGAATTCTTTTACCTCCAAATGTTTTGGCAGGATTTATCGGTTATTTATATTTGATAAATTCATCCAGGAATTT
>JAGYNW010000325.1 GCA_018399915.1 Candidatus Omnitrophota bacterium | reverse complement strand
CTTCATTTGTAAAGTTTTTTTTCAAATTATCAAAGACTTTTGGGAAGCGAAAAAATCATGCCACAGATACAATAAAAATACAATCAAATATTTTTATCCACGCAATGCTCATAAAAACACCCACTGCCCTCCCCTACGGCAGCAAAACCTCAAATAAAACGTTTTCATAAACTTCAAACCCTTTGCCATCAAGATGCCGGGAATCAATATACATCCTCCGGGTTACCCGGCTCTGGACAGGCGGCGCAATACGCATATTCTCATATTGATCAGCAAGCGCTTTAATTAACGCCCTGTAACCGTCATAAAATTCCGCTTCTGTTGTTTCGTGATATTCTTGATCCTGGCGCGGCACATCGAAATAAACTAAATTGATCTTTTTTTGTTGTGTCAGCTGAAAAAACTTTTTCAGCCAAAACAAAGAATCTTCGTCAGGAACAAAAATTTTTTTCTCAGCCGGCGCGTCTTCTTTCTTCAAGGGCAGAACCCGGTTCAAACGCCCAAAAAGCACACCTCCGTTACGCGTGATCAAAGTATCCTTAAAAACAAAATCTTTTTCAAAAAGCAGTCCCTTTTCGATCTGATCACGGATCATCCTCCTGTAGGTGTACAAAAATGAGATTCTTTCAGTCTCACCGATCAGCATATGCAATGCCTGCTTCAACGGATACACCCGAAGGCCTTCTTTAAATGAAAACATAAGACAGAACCGGTGTAGTTTGGTTGACATCGAAGAACCTTCCCGGACAAAATTATCCTCACCCGTAAAGCTTTCGGGATCCACAGAAAAATAAACGGTTTCAGGACTGGGATGATCTTTTAAATACCGCGATAAAAACAAATAGTACGCACGCACATCGGCCTGAGGAAAAGAAAAATTATAAACGGAATAAGGCTTTCCTTTTCTCTTTGAAAAAACTTTTGACATCCGTTTAGCATTGATGCCCAGCAGACGGCTGTCACCCATAATCAAAGCATCAAAATCCTTATTGTCCTGCCGCACGATCTTCATTTTATGCAGGATAATCCTATCCGAGAATGTACGGACCGAGTCAGCGATAGAACGCGCGTACACCTCGCTCAACAATAACAGTCCCAAGATAGTCAAAACTCCCCATGGGATCTTTTTAAAATTGAAAATAGATAAATTCATTGGCTCCTGTATCTCCATAAATAATCAGCAAAATCGCACAGATATAATAAAAAGTTACTCGCAAAAATATATTGGCTCTAAAAACAGCCATCAAATCTTTTGTGCAATATTGATAAACTTGAACACTGATTAAAAACCAGGTAAAGAAAAATAGGTCAGGCAACAGGTCTAAAGCGGTAGTGATATTTTGTGCGTTCCAGTTAAACAATACTGCCTGCAACATGTCAGAGGCTTGTCCGAACGTTTGCGCGCGAAAGAAGATCCATCCCGCGCATACCAGATGAAAAAAGAGAACAATCTGCGCAAAAGCAAAAATCCGGGCTTTCAACGTGCCCTTTATTTTCTCCGAAGGCCGGACAAACAACAAAAACCGGTAAAAAACCAAAAGAAACCCGTGATAAATGCCCCAAACAATAAACGTCCAGGACGCGCCATGCCATAAGCCGCCCAAGGCCATGGTAACCATTAAATTCCGTACTGTTTTCGCTTTTCCGTTCCGGTTTCCGCCTAAAGGGACATAAAGGTAATCTCTCAGCCAGCTGGATAAACTGATATGCCAGCGTTGCCAGAATTCTGACGGATTTTGGACAAAATACGGCAGGCGAAAATTTACCATGATTTCGAACCCCATACATTTGCTCAGCCCGCGCGCGATATTCGAATATCCCGCAAAATCGCAAAAGATCTGAAATGCGAAGGCGTATGTCGCGATCAAAACTTCCGGCCCCTGAAGCCCGCCGGACTGCCCGTAGCTCCCCAATTTCGGGGCAGGT
>JAGYNW010000324.1 GCA_018399915.1 Candidatus Omnitrophota bacterium | reverse complement strand
CAATTCTTCCGACATCGCCGACCTTATAGCGGAACAGTAAAAAGGATTTTGATTTCATTCATATATTGAGAATAATCCGACACCATCTCCCGGTGTGCTTGCACAAAAGCCATGAATTCTCCAGCAGAACAAAAATCACGTACATCCTGTGTCTTTTCCTTAAAAAAATGGCTGTTTTCTTCCTCCTGCACATAAGGACAACTCAAATGCACCCCGACGGCTATCTGACCTTCTGACCAAAATAATAAAAACGGATACATCCGGCATTCCAAAGGGCGCAAGGCATATACTGAACACCGGTTATCACAGATATTCAAAAAAACACAACTAATGCAGTGCGTGTGTGTTTCTGCGTGAATGTATCCTGAAGAATCAATCGAATCTTGTTCTTGGGAAAAAATTTCTTCGCAAGTGGCCACTCTGGGACGCCATATGCTTTTTTTATCATCAAACCGACAACAGGCCTTACAGGAAAGACACCGTTGCTCAGTCGTGATCTGTGGAAAATCTCTCATCATATTTATTCCCCTATAAACTGAAACACGATCTCTCTGTCACGGCTGCGATTATCAAAATCCAGAAAAATAATCTGTTGCCAAGTACCTAACAGTACTTTCTTACTATTAAAAGGAAGCGTCAAGGAAGGCCCCACCAAAGAGGCCCTTAAATGGGAATGCCCGTTGCCGTCATGCCATGTCTCATCATGATGATAATGCCCTTCGGGAATATAGCGATCAAACAGGTCCTGTAGATCTTGCACCAAACCCGGCTCAAACTCACAGGTGGTCAACGCGCCGGTAGAACCGATCACACTAATAGTCACAATACCGCTGTCTATCGATAACGAACTCAAGATACCTGCCACATCCTCAGTAACATTGATAATGTCGGCATTGCCTTTTGTTTTTATTTTCAAATATTTTGTAACAACCGCCATCATTGGCTCCTATTTAATCCTACTGCCTAAAGCCATGTTCTTTTCCGGCGCGATGATGGATATCCCCTCTTCATCGGTTGCCGCTAAAAGCATACCCTGAGACTCCTGTCCGCGTATGACCGCCGGCTGCAAATTTGCGATCATGACAATCTGCTTATCGATTAAATCTTCTTTAGCATACGCGGTCTTTATTCCGGCCACCAACTGCCGGACTTCCTTTCCTGTATCCACCTTAAGCAGATACAAACGATCCGCATCCGGATGTTCATTGACTTCAATAATACGGGCCACAATCAGCTCCAACTTCATGACATCTTCAATGGTTATCATTCTAGCTCCTTCATTGATTTATACCTTGTTTATGTAAATACCATAGCAAATTTTATATTTAATAACAACCAATAATCCCGGACATGGGCTGAGATGTTCTGCGACAGTAACAAAAAAAAACATTAACCAGTCTGATGTTAGCTGAAAAGATTTATCCGCGATCTCCTTTGACAATAAATACCCCCGCCAGTAAAATACAATCATGAAACAAGCACTTATTTATATTTTGAAAAAATACGAAAAACTCATTTTTCTTATCTTATCGCTTCTTTTAGGAATTCTGATCTTATCTCACATCGTTGACTACCAGGCCCTATTGTCACAAGGAGACCATGGCCGCGATTTTTACGCCTTTGAAAGAACCCTCAAAGGGGATCTGCCCTACATTGATTACTGGTGGGTTTATGGTCCGCTGATGCCTTATTATTTTGCGCTATTTCTGAAAATATTCGGAATTACCATGAAAAGCGTGCTTATCGGAAAGGTGTTTTTAGTTCTTTTATCTTCCATTTTTTTTTATGCCACAATCTCCCTGTTCGCTACACCAGTCATGGCCTTTTTAGCAACAGGATGGCTGTTTCTTTTCTCCCCGGATTTCTTTTTCACCTACAATCACACCGGGGGTTTCACAATGATCTTCGCCATAATCTATTTCTTATGCCGTTTTTTAAAAG
>JAGYNW010000323.1 GCA_018399915.1 Candidatus Omnitrophota bacterium | reverse complement strand
CGTGGCCCATGTAGACATGACTCCGGAAGAATTTTTCTTTTTAAAAGAAATGGGCATTGTGGGGATTTTGTTCTTGACCTGGCCTTCGGTTACGCCGGATTTTTTGTTCACATGGCTGGCCATGGGCTGTGTTTTTGGTTACATGATCCCGGAGTTTTGGCTTAAGGGCAAGATCAAGAAGGTCAAAGGTGTCATTGTCAAAGAGCTTCCGGATGTTATTGATCTTTTGGGCCTTTGTGTGAACGCGGGGCTGGATTTCATGCTTTCTTTGAAATGGGTGGTGGAGAAGTCGCCGCCCTCGGTCATGGTTGATGAGCTTAATACCGTTATCCAGGAAATCAATGTAGGAAAAACCCGAAGGGACGCCCTGCGCGATCTCTCCAAGCGATACAATCTTCATGACCTGTCCACTTTTTCCCGCACCCTTATCCAGGCTGACAAGATGGGAACTTCGGTGACCGACGCACTGAATATCCTTTCAGAAGACATGAGGCTGGCCCGTTACCGCAGAGGTGAACAGCTGGCTCTGAAGGCGCCTTTAAAGATGTTGGTCCCTCTTTTGCTGTTTATTTTCCCTGTTGTAGGCATTCTAGTTGCCGGACCTATCCTGCTGGACTTTGTAGAGAATAGTCCTTTCAAAGGTCGCTAGTCTTTAGGTCTTTGCCTCCTGGTTCGCAGTGCCAAGCAACTCTAGCGTCTTCCCCTTCCTTTAAACGCGAAACGTGTCTCCAGCAGCGATTAAAGCCTTGCTACACCCGCGACAGATATCAAAGCTAAACCCGGGCAGAAAGTCTGTGCCTTAGCGATTGATCCTTCCCAGTGCCTTTTCGTCTAGTCGCAAAATCCGAATTTTTTCTCTTCAATCTCCCGCCTTCTGCTAAAACGCAAAGAAAGACAAACAAAAGCGTGCGTCAATCGTCCGGTCCAGGCAAGGACATTTTTAGGGCTTTAGAAAGGTTCTTTACAAAAAGATTTTTTTTGTGTTATTATTTTATTGCTCTTAATGCTCTTAAGAGCAATAGGAGCAATAAAATCAATTAAAGTTCTCAGATTAGAGGATTTTTTAGGGCGATGAAAAAAGCACCAAAATTTTTAGAATTCAATTACGCGCGTTTATTGGCGGACCTTGCTTTGATCCAAAAAAAGACCAAGGAGCAGATCGATCGTAATGCTGCTGCTGTTCTTTTGTTAGGGTACTGGCAGATGGGGCAGCGGCTTTGCCAGGAGGAGGCCATTGCGGATTATCAAAAAAGCGATTCCGGCTTTATTCTGGCACGGTTGTCCGAGGGCCTCAACATGGAGTATTCACTCCTCACCCGGATTATCAAGCTTTACAAGATGTGGCCGCAAAAAGATGTGTTTCTTGAAAATCCCCGTCTGAGCTGGAGCCATTTTAAAAAATTGATGGCGATTCCGGATGAGCAGGAACGCAACTTTTACCTGAGAGAGGCGCAAAAGAACGATTGGAATAAGCAGGAATTGACCTACCGGGTAAAGAGCCGGTATTATCAGTCCATCCGGACACAACCGGCTTCGGCCAGACCCGTGCTTTTGCGCCGGAGTGAAAAAATGTATTTGTACGCGGGTGAGGTCCGCAAGGTCGTTGATGGAGACACCTTGGTGGTTTGCGCGGATCTGGGCTTTCATGTAAGGATTGATGTGCGCCTTCGCTTACGGGGTGTTAATGCGCCGGAAATGGAAACCCGAGCAGATTTCAAGGATGCAGCCCCCCATCCAGGGGAGCTGGCCAAGGCTTTTCTGGAAGATCAGTTGCGGCTTGCCGAGGTCATTATTTTTCAATCCTTCAAGGTCGATCTTTACGGACGGTATGTGGCAGATATCTATTATTTGCCGGGTGAGCGGGATAAAGAGGCCATTTTTGAACGCGGCCGGTATTTAAACCAGGATCTTGTGGACGCGGGTTTGGCTCAAATAATATGATTTTTTGC
>JAGYNW010000322.1 GCA_018399915.1 Candidatus Omnitrophota bacterium | reverse complement strand
ATAATAGTGAAACTTTTACAGGACGCGGCCTGGCCATCTCCGGGATCATTATGGGTTCACTGGCAATTGTTATTTTACCGATCATAGGGCTTTTGGCTGCAATCGTGTTTTCAAACTTCGTTGTGGCGAAAATAACTGCGAATGAAGTTATGGCGCAAAGAACACTTACCTATCTATCAAGAAGCGCGGAAAACTATAAAAGCGAAAATAACGGTAAATTTCCCCAAAGAAGTGAAGACCTGAAAAATACCAATCCCGATTATCAGCCGCCTTCATATTATTGTGGCCAGAGTATATCAGGATATGACTATGCCTGTGCAGTCAATGTTAACGGGTACACCTTTAGGGCCGAACCCACATTAAAACAAAGCACAGGTACCAAGATTTTTACGATAAAAAACGGAGGATCCCTCCTTGTAGAAGACATCTACAGCAAAGATGAGTAGAAGAATGTGCAATTAGGGCGCTGCGCCCAAATTTAGGGAATCATATATGAGTTTCAATCAATGGATTTCGTTCCTTTCGGTGCTGGGATTATATCTGTTCATTTTTGGAACCGCCTTTGCGGCATTTGAAGGAGGGTTTCTATTCGGGAAATATCATCTGAAACACAGGCATAAAGAAAGGAATTCTCTGGTCGCGCCTATGGTCGGCTCGACTCTGGGTCTGCTCGCGTTTATGCTTTCTTTTTCTTTCGGGATCGCGGGGTCACATTTTGATGCCCGCAGGCAATATGTTATTGATGAGGCGAATAGTATCAGGACCGCTTATTATATGACAAGTTTTTTGCCTGAAGCTTCCGCGCTTGAATCCAGGGAACTTTTGCGTGAATATGTAGGGCTTCGATTAGGCAAATTAAAGTCGTACGACCATCTGCAATTGATTCTTGAGCGGTCCAATGAAATTCAAGACCAGCTTTGGGCGATCGCAATGGAGTGTGACGCGAAGCCGACCAAATCGAGTTCTGCGTGGTTATACGCGGAGAGATTAACAAAGGTTTTTAATATCCAGGTACAGAGGGTTATATACGGGACGTCAAGACGTATTCAATTCGCGATTTGGGCTGTGCTTTGGAGTATTACCATCTTAGGCATGGCCTCTATGGGGTATCAGGCGGGCTTATCAGGAGTGCGTGGTTTCTTTGTCTATATAGTCCTTATTATTACTTTTACGACCGTCATCATCCTTGTTTATGATCTTGATCAGCCAAAGCCACTTTTATTTAAAGTTAACCAGGACGCCATGATTGATTTGCACAAGCAAATGTCAAGCAAGGCGGTTCCCGTTCTGCCACCGGGATCAAAATAACCATAATCACTAATTCATGAGATGACCGTATTTATGTCAGTCTATATTTTTCCATCAGATTTTAAATATATTCAAGAAGCCAGCCAGAAGATCATTGAGGAAATAAGTGCACGGAAACCAGATCCCGGTGATATTGTTGACATCAAATTATGTTTTGAAGAAGCGTTCATCAATGCGGTTAAGCATGGCAATGGCTTTAATCCTGAGCGGCAGGTCCGGGTTCAGGTCGATTTATTTGAGAACGGAGTTGAGATTTCGGTGCAGGATGAGGGGCAAGGTTTTGATTTCGAGAATTGTCCGGATCCGACCATCGAAGAGAATTTGCGAAAGACGCAGGGGCGGGGTGTTTTTCTGATAAAGAAATTCATGGATGAATCGCGCTATGACAGAAACACGAAATGCCTGTTGATGAAAAAATGTTTTAAAAAATAATGAAGGAGGCTTCAATGGAAATCAGGCAATCAGATGTGAATGGGATCAAAGTGCTTGAAGTTGCAGGAGATGTGAATATGTTCAATTCGCAAGAGTTGAGAGAAGTGTTCAAAGAATTACTGAAAAAGAAAGTCGACAAGTTGCTTGTGGACCTTTCCGGATCAAATTATATCGATAGTTCCTGCCTTGCGACCTTGATTGAGATGCGACAGAAAATGCAAAAAGCGGATTGCTCGATGTATATA
>JAGYNW010000321.1 GCA_018399915.1 Candidatus Omnitrophota bacterium | reverse complement strand
CAAGGATGATTTCATATGGGTTCTCCAATTTGTGTGCCTTTAATTCATAATTTATTTTTAACTGTTTATTTGTAAAGTGTTGTGAAAAATGACACAGGTCTTTTGCTTGCAAAAGTTAACAAAATAGTATATTATTTAAAGTATGAACGACATCAATAAAATCAAGCGGATTGCCCAAAGGGACAATGTCAATTTAGCGCTGGTGTTTAAAGAGCATGTTCAATTGCTGATTTTAGAATACCTTTTTCGGAAAGGTTTATTTTCGAGTCTTGTCTTCCAGGGCGGGACAGCTCTGCGCCTAGCCTATCAAGGAGTGCGGTATTCCGAAGACCTTGATTTTGTCTTAACAAAAAAAGACCCAGCGCAGTTTAAGGCCGTGGGAGTACAACTCCAGGCATTGGCTTCTCATGTTAAAAAGCATTTACCGATGATTTCCCAAGCCCGACTTAAGACGCAAAAAACAACAGAAACCCTGCAGAGATATACCTTGGCCGTTGAGGCGGATTTCCTCAACGCCAAGGACAAGACAAATATTGAGATCGTCAATGTTCCTTCTTATGATCATCAGACCGTTATGATCAGGAATCCGGAACTGGCCATGTCTCCGGCCGTCACCGTTGAGAGTCCGTCGGAGATCTTGAGCGACAAGATTGTGGCGTTTGCCGGCCGGCCTTATCTCAAGGGCCGCGACCTTTGGGATATCTTTTTTCTGATGGAAACCCTCAAGATCCCTGCCGGCCAGGACGTCTTGGCGATGGTCAAAAATAAGTTTCAAGATTATGGCCTTTCGCGAAGCAAAGCGCCGGATTTGATCCGGCAGAAGATCAGCCTTCTTGAAGAAAGTGGAACGCGGATCCTGCATGAGGAGATGGACCGGTTTTTGCCGGGTTCCTATCGTGATGTTTACGCGCCCCGGTATCCGGATATCTGTGAATTTGAGAAGCGTATTTTTGAACAGATTTTGGAAGGATTGCGGTCATGAATTTAAACGGCTGGTTGGATCTCTTTAAGGAACATCAAGATATTAAGATTTTTCATATCAATCATCTGAAGCTCCTCACATCGTTGAGTGACGCTTCTTTAAGGGTTTCCCTTTCGCGGTTGACAAAGAATAACACGGTTAATCGGATCTGCCGGGGATTTTACGCCAATCCGCTCAATTTGCCGACGCTGGAAGAGATTTCGGCCCAGATCTATCAGCCCAGTTATATTTCGCTCGAATCCGCTTTGTCCGCTTACGGTTTTTTGAGCCAGATTCCGCAAGTTCTGACCTGCGTGACGACCCAGCTGCCCAGGGTTTTTAAGACTGGGTTCGGCACAATCGAGTACCGGCAGGTCAAAGGCAAGTATTTTTACGGGTTCGAACAAAAACAGGGTCACTGTTTTGCGGAAAAGGAAAAAGCGGTCGCGGATCTCTTGTATTTTAGCCGTCCACGAAGCCGGGAGCAAAAACTCGCGGGTCTGGATTTGGATGGGGTCAATACCCGGAAACTGGAGAAGTATTTGAAGAAGATGGGGCTGGCACGCTTTCTTTAGGGAAAAGCGACATTCTTATTGTAGTTTTGGGCAAAAATGCGCAAAATAATTAATTCAACCGGATTTTTTCTGTCTTATGACTTTAAATAGCCACGAGTAAAAGTACAAGGAGAAGAAGTGGGCTGGGTAAGAAACAAGAAGAGGACGGGACACAACATTATATGCCTTTTACGCTGTCTTTTCAGCGTGTCCTGTCCCCTTAACGTCACGATTTATAACGATATATAAGGTATCTTCAGCGGTTGTAAGGATTGTCCGGGGCTTCTTCGCCGACATAGGCGTCAGCCGCGCCTTCGCTGACCTTATCCCCGACACGGGCGGCCTTGCCCGCGTAACTGCCGGTCTTTGAGGCCCCGCGTTCCATGGACGCGCAACCCAAAAAGCTGCCAAGAACTATCGTGAGCATCATGGTCATGACAAACAAGGATGATTTCATATGGGTTCTCCCGTTTTTGTTTAGATTTTGCTTTACTGTTC
>JAGYNW010000320.1 GCA_018399915.1 Candidatus Omnitrophota bacterium | reverse complement strand
TCTTAAATAAAGTATCAAGACAGCTGCGCATTATTGGTTAAGCAATTTACGGCGTTCATATTCATTAACAAGATCATCCGCCGGTATTTCCATTGAGATCTTATTTTCGGCTAATTTTTTCTTAATGTTCATTAAATATTGAATTATCTTAAGATCAAAAAGCTCAGATTTGTAATCATATCTTTCTAACAACATATCCAGATCCTTGGACCATTCATAAAGCGCATTACAATTCTTTCTAAGCGCCTTCAATCTTCCATAAATAAGATTTGCAATGGTTTTTACCACTTTATAAACACCCAAATAAGGAACTGCGACTTTATTCAGGATGTTGGTCCTTTCTTCATGACTCGTATCCGTCAGATGATAACCCAAGGCATGCAATTCTGTTTCCTTACGATAGCCTTTAGTAGCCGTTTCAGGATTTTCAATTTTCAAAGGCAATTGCGGAGCATCATAATTAATTTCCAAATCTTCAGTAGGAGCAATACGAATATCCTCTTCCCCGACCCAAACGCGGTACTGCCAAGAACAGTCTGTATTTCCGGTAAAAAATGATTTGCTGGTCGTTGTATCGTAAATCCATCCCACATAACCATCTTTTCTATGCCTTACCGGTGCATAAACAGGATATTCATCTTCGCTGTAATGTTCCATAGTCTCCTCTTCATATCAATCTATTTATTCGCTTGCAAAATATTCATCAACTAGTTGCTCAGCCAGACCGATATATTTAGCTGGCGTTAAATCCTTCATCCTCTTTTTACTTTCATCATCAACCGATTCCAGCCCATCGATAAAGTTATCAAACTTTTCTTGGGTAATCTTCACCCCTCGGGTCAACTCCTTCAATTTCTCATAAGGATTATCTTCGCCCCAAATACGCATCAACGTCTGTACCGGCTCAGCCAACAGCTCCAAATTTTCATCAAGGTCTTTATGTATTTTTTCCGCATTGAGATCCAGTTTGCTCAATCCCTTATTTGTGCTTAAAAGGCCAATCAAAATATACCCCCAAACAGAACCCAGGTTCCGCAAAACCGTACTGTCGGAAAGATCCCGTTGAAAACGGGAATTTTGAAGTTTTACAGCCATATGCTCCATCATCGCTATAGATATGCCCAAGTTTCCTTCGCTGTTTTCGAAATCAATAGGATTTACTTTGTGCGGCATAGTTGATGAGCCGATTTCTCCTGATTTTAACTTCTGTTTAAAGTATCCGATCGATATGTATCCCCACATATCTTTATTTAAATCATTTACAATGGCAGATAATCGGATCAAGGCATGCAAAATCTGGGAAATATGGCTATAGGGATTGATTTGTGTGGTTATCATTAAGGGCGAAAGTTCCAAGTATCGGGATATAAATCTCTTGCTTGCGGCTATCCAATCAATGTCAGGGAAAACAAAATGATGGGCATTGAAATTTCCCGTAGCACCATTCATTTTAGCCCAAATAGGGATATTCGCCAGAAGCTTCAGCTCATTCCGTATTCTCCAGGCAAAATTAATAAACTCTTTACCCAATGTTGTCGGTGAAGCCGGCTGGCCGTGCGTTCGGGACATCATAGGAATACTTTTAAAATGAACAGCTTTATCTTCTATCTGAGACAACAACTCCTGATAATAACCGTTTAGAAGCTTAACTCCTTCTTTGAGCATTAAAGCGTAGGCCGTATTATTAATATCTTCGGAGGTGCACCCAAAATGAACCCATTCCTTGATTTCATGCAAACCACAAGCTGCTAACTCCTCTTTAATATAATATTCCAAAGCCTTGACATCATGATTCGTTGTTCTTTCTATCTCTTTGACCCTGAGACAGGCTTTGGGATTAAAATTCTTAAAAATTCTATCGATCTTGAGAAAATCCTCTTTCTCAATTTGCGCCAATTTCAAATCAGTCAAAAGAAACTTGAGCCATTGAAGTTCAGAAAACAATCGATACTTGATTAACCCGTATTCGGAAAAAAATTCACGTAAAATTTCAACCTTCGAGCTATATCGGCCATCTAAAAC
>JAGYNW010000032.1 GCA_018399915.1 Candidatus Omnitrophota bacterium | reverse complement strand
AATTACAAAAAAAAAGGTTCATAATAAATTTTAAAAAGCGAGGAACGGGAATCGAACCCGCGTTTTCAGCTTGGGAAGCTGACATTCTACCACTGAATTATCCTCGCAGAATTTTTTGACTCAAAATATTTATTTAAAATTTTTACATTTCACGGCTGTCTTGGGACGAGCGCTTTTTGATAACGGATAATCGCTTCTTTTATATCTTGAGCCAAACAAACCCCTCGGCAAACAGCGACACGGTCACATCCTGCCTTCCGGATTTGTGAAATATTCTTTAGATCTATCCCGCCAATACAAAAAAGCGGAACACGTACCTGGCGCATTACAGCCGTTAACATCTTAGGAGGCATGGGCGTTCTTTCCGGTTTCGTTAATGTTTTGAAAACAGACCCGAAACCAATATAATCAGCGCCTTTGGCTTGAGCCGCCTTAACATGCCTAAGATTTTGACAAGAAACGCCAATGACCGCTTGCGGCCCCATGATCTTCCGGGCTTTTTCTATGGGGATATCCTGCTGCCCCAGATGAACACCGTCGGCGCCCGAAAGTTTTGCGATATCAACACGATCATTCACAATAAATAAAACCTTTTTATCCAATATCGCCATTAACTTCTCAGAAAAAGCAAGGACATCCTTGGCATGGCCGACTTTGTCTCGCAATTGAATGATATCAACACCTGAACGAACCGCAATCCGGGCAATATGTAAAAGCCGTGCGTAATCATTGACTTCCCTGTCCAAAATCACATACAATTTAGAATTCTTTAAGCATTTTCTTTTCGATCGCATAAACTTTGTACCGCATGTCTTTCAATTGAGCGGAGATCTTGGCATCAACCAATTTCGCAAATTCCTCCAACACCCTCATCGACTCTTTGACCCTTTGCGAATTGGCATAAAAAATATCCGTCACATCCGCTCTTTTGAGTTCAGCTGCAACGGAGGCCTTGCCCACATCCCTCTCGATCCCGCGGGATTGCACTAGCTTCATTATATTCAAAGAACTGACCGTAGCTGTCAGCCGGTGCCTGATCTCCTTATACTGCCTGGTCAAAGTCTTATTATCAAAAATGAAACGGCTGACATCTTCGCAAACACGTAAACCCTCTTTTGTCCGGTTAAAATTCGCATCCAGGACTCTGTATAAACCTTTTTGATCTATGCTCATGAGATTTTTCCTGGCTCCACGCTCCCTTTTCCAGAACCGCAAAAATCATCCATGCGATTTGATTATCCGATCAATCATTCGGCTCGAAGACAATCCCTTTTCAAAATCGATGAATTCTATCTTGCCGCCATACTGCTTAATAAATTCACTCCCGATCACACCCTTACGTTTCCAATCCGCACCCTTAATATAAATATCCGGCTTAAGCGCTTGGATCAAATGCCTGGGATCATCCTCTTCAAATATCACAACCTGATCCACACACGCCAAAGCAGCCAAGACCCCTGCCCGTTTCTCCTGGGTATTAATAGGCCGCTGTGGCCCCTTAATCCTGCGCACAGATTTATCACTATTAAGGCCTACAATCAAGATCCTGTTGGCCTTCTTGGCTTTTTGTAAATAAGCCACATGTCCATAATGCAAAACATCAAAACACCCATTTGTAAGGGCGGTTTTTTTATCTTCCTTTTGCCAACCCGGAATCTTTTTTTTCAACGAACCCAATGTTACGATTTTTTGTTGTGTCTTCACAATCGTTAAAACCTGTCGGTTATGATCAAAGATTAAAAAAAGGATTCCACAAGATCACAAATGATATGCGCCATGCAAATATGTGCTTCCTGAACTCTTGCGGTAACCTTAGAGGGAACCTTGATGCTCACATCCGTTAACTTGGCCAAATCTCCTCCGTCGCCTCCTGTAAAAGACACTGTCGCCAGGCCTAATCTTTTCGCCGTTTTTATACCCTCAATAACATTTGAGGAGTTCCCGCTGGTCGATAAGCCCCAAGCGATATCCCCGGTAGAGGCTAATCCCTCAAGTTGCCTGGAAAAAATAATATCAAAGCTGTAATCATTGCCTAAGGCTGTAATGATAGAGGTGTCCGTGGTCAAGGCGATCGCTGGCAAGGATTTCCTTTCTTTCTGAAATCGACCGATGAATTCCGCCGCGATATGCTGACTATCCGCGGCCGAACCGCCATTGCCAAAAAGGAATAATCGATGGCCTTTTTCAAAGGCCTGTTTGATCATGGCAACACCATTCTCGATCGACTCCAAATTCGCCTGCAAGGCCTCCTCTTTAATATGAATCGACTCCTGAAAGAGCCGCACAATGTTTTTCTTCATGCCTTTGAGCCTTCCTAAATACCAAAAGCCTTAACGATCTCATAAAGGTCATCATCAATGGCTTTACGTCTTTTAATCGCTTTCTCAATCTCCGTTGATTTAATCTTATTGGAATGCAGGCTTACCATTTTTCCGAAGTTCCCTTCCTTAACCAATTCCACGGCCTTAAAACCGAATCGGGTACCCAAAACACGGTCAAAGGCTGTCGGCGTGCCGCCTCTTTGAATATTCCCTAAAACACTGACCCGTGTTTCATAGCCAGTCTTATCTTCAATCAGATCAGCTAAAAACTCACCGATATTACCTAAAAGGGCTTTACGCTTATCAATATCACTATCCTCTTGAAACGAGTATCCACTCACCCGCGCGCCCTCGGAAACAACAATAATACTGAAGGTTTTTCCCCTTTGATGACGCAATTTCAATATTTTACAAACCTTCTCTATATCTATGGGGATCTCAGGTACTAAAATAATATCCGCACCCCCCGCAATGCCGGATTGGACCGCGATCCATCCACTGTGCCTTCCCATGACCTCAATAACAATGATGCGGTGATGACTTTCTGCCGTGGTATGCAAACGGTCGATACATTCGGTGCCGACATTAACCGCGGTATCGAAGCCGAACGTATAATCCGTCCCATACAATTCATTATCAATAGATTTGGGAACCCCCACAATCGGCATATTATAATTTTCGAATAAACTTAAAGCGATCTTAAGGGTATCTTCTCCCCCGACCGTTATCAAGGCATCCATCCCAGAACGTTTGTAATTTTCCGCGATAATCTTTTCTTTTTCTTTATCCAGGGGTGGGACATAACGGCTGGTCCCCAAAATGGTCCCGCCGCGATCAAGAATCCCTGAGGTTAACCGTAGGTCCAAAACCTTCATGTCATTATCAATAAGACCACTCCAACCGTTTTTTACCCCGGTGACCACAATGCCTTCCTGAAGGCACTTGACAACCACTGCCCGGATAACAGAATTCAAGCCAGGACAATCTGCGCCCCCTGTTAAGATGCCAATTTTTTTCATTATCCCATCCTTTGGTTAAGCCCTATAGCCCTGAAAGGGAATATTCGGCTCGGATTTGTTGTCGTCCTCTTCTTTATGTATTTGGCGCGAATGCGATTCATCCGGAAGGATCTTCCCGATATAAACATAAATATTAACCGCTTCATCCAATCCGATCACATCCTGGATTTTATTCTTAACCATGTCCTGAACTTCTGACGTTATATCAGGAATATGGCCTTCCGCACAAATGACAAGGGTTATCTTTACCTGTAAACCACGTCGGCCGGCAGCTCGAATCTTGGTCTTGACATCACGCACCTGATAGAGCTTACTGACCTTCCGTTTGACCAGATCCTCCAGGGCAAGCAAAGAAACACTGACCCGGCCTGAGGGATTATCAAACGCAATGACTTTATCTTGTTGGAAACTTGCTAAGAAAATACGATAAAAAAGAATGGTCAAAAACATGAGGACACCCAGAATGATGCCTATGGCCAGCACATATTCATCTTGGAGGGAATAGATCTTGAGATAATCCATAACATAATCAATGTCAAAAATCCCAAAGACATAAAAAAAGATCAAACAACAAAGCGATAACACCATCGCCACATAAATAAAAGCCCCTACTCGCAAAAAGATTTTCATGATTTCCTCCCTTGGTTTATCGTAAAGCCTCTTTTTCAAAAAGATGCAAAGAAATCCCTGCTCCTGTCATCCCTTTACTCCAAGGACTTTTCGGGTTCTTTCTTTGTTTCTTTTTTCAATGTCTTCTTTGCTTTGGTCATGCCCTGGACATTAACATTAATACCTTTTAAATTAATATCCACTGTCTGCTCAATCGCTGTTTTGACCGCATCCTGAACCTCTGTCGCAATAGAGGGAATATTTTTTCCATAACAAATTTGCACCCTTAGATCAATAGAAACTCCTTGATCAGCCTCCACTTTAATATCAATCCCCGAACGATTACGCTGGCTCCAAAAAGTAAACAGCTTCTTGCCGATGAAATCCCTGTCCAACTGGACCCCATCTATCTTGTCAATGACCGATTGCACAATCTCCTCAAGTACTGTCTTATGGATTTGTACTGACCCAAAGTCAATGGTGTTTCCCTGCATCATCTGTCCCCCTCCCATCACTTTTCATATATTTTTCCAAGAAAAGCGTTGTAACATCCCCTTGCTCAAACAGAGGATTTCTTAAAATTTCGCTATGAAAACCTATCGTTGTTTTGATCGGGCTTACATAAAATTCTTCCAATGCCCTTTTCATGACATTGATCGCTTCCTGACGGTTTCGCCCATAAGATATTAATTTGGCCATCATGGAATCATAATACGGACTGATCATATATCCAGGGTAAATATGCGTGTCAACCCTTATCCCGTTACCACCCGGAAGATTCAACTCCTCGATCCTTCCCGGAGATGGCATAAAATTATTCGTCGGATCTTCGGCGTTTATGCGGCACTCGATCGAAGCCCCCGTTATCTTTACATCATCCTGTTTGATCTTCAGTTTCTGTCCAGCCGCGATCTTGATCTGTTCCTTTACGATATCAATGCCGGTGACCATTTCCGTGACCGGATGCTCCACTTGGACCCGTGTATTCATTTCCATAAAGTAAAAGTTTTGCTCCGCGTCCAATAAGAATTCAATAGTTCCCACTCCTTTATAATCCACGGCCTTAGCCGCTTTGACAGCGACATCCCCCATTTTTTTCCGTAATTTCGCGCTCACGGCCGGGGAGGGTGATTCTTCCAAAAGCTTCTGATGCCTCCGCTGAATACTACAGTCCCTTTCTCCAAGATGGATAACATTACCGTAATTATCCGCCATTATCTGAAATTCGATATGCCGTGGCCCTTCTAAATATTTTTCGATGTAAAGATCCGGGTTGCCGAAATTCACTTCCGCCTCATTCTGCGCTATCGCGAACGCGCTGACCAAAGCCATATCATTGTGGCAAACACGCATGCCTTTACCCCCACCACCCGCGGCTGCTTTAAGGATCACAGGATACTTAATCTTTTTGGCCACCTTTAATGCCTCTTCCTTATTGGCGATAACTCCTTTGCCCCCAGGCGTCAAAGGGACTCCCATTTTCCTCATAGTTTCTCTGGCGATGACCTTATCACCCATGGCTATTATCGTCTGTGGATCCGGTCCTATGAAAGTGACATTGCAGGATTCACAAACTTCCGCAAAATGCGCGTTTTCAGCTAAAAAGCCATATCCCGGATGGATAGCTTCGACATCACTAATCTCTGCGGCTGAAATTATGGAAGGAATATTCAAATAACTCTCCGTACTTGAATGCGGCCCGATACATACAGACTCATCAGCAAATCTCACATGAAGAGAGTCCCTGTCAGCTTCAGAAAATACAGCAACGGTTTTAATATTAAGTTCACGGCATGCCCTGATGATCCTTAGGGCAATTTCCCCACGATTAGCAATTAAAATTTTAGAAAACATAATAATATATTTGAGTAGATTAGGTTCACATGGCACGCGATTGCGTATCCGCCAGCCAAATGAGTTTATATGAAAAATTTTACAAGTTTATACAGGCTCTACCGTAAACAAAACTTGTCCGAACTCAACTGGGTGAGTATTTTCTGCAGGGATCTCAACAATTTTGCCCCGGACTTCAGATTTGATCTCATTCATCAATTTCATTGCCTCAACGATACACAAAACTTGACCGACTTCGATCACTTGTCCGATATCGACATAAGGCGCGGCATCCGGGGATGGCGCCCGATAAAAAGTCCCGACCATGGGTGATTTGACCTCGATCCGGTTAGAACTAGCGGCTACGGATTTCGTTTGATCCTCCTCTTGAGCCAGTTGCTGTGCGTCCCTCCGGGGTTGCACCTGCTGAGTGATGACCTGCGGTTGTGCCTCGGCATAAGATTTTTTGATCTTAACTTTTGTTCCTTCTCTTTCAACCTCAATCTCCATAATGTCATTTTCATTCATGAGATTGACCATTTGTCGGATTTCTTTAAAATTCATTTTTTCACCCTTTCGACATATCCCCCTGTTCGAGTATCAATTTTAATTTTATCGCCTATTTCGATAAACAAAGGAACCTGTATTGTCGCCCCTGTTTCAATCTGAGCGGCCTTCATTACGGCCTTAGAAGAATCTCCTTTAAATCCGGGTTCCGTGTAGCTGATTTCCGCTTCAATAAAGATCGGCAAATTAATCTTTAAAATTTCCCCGTCCACACTGAGACCCGTAACCTCAATATTATCTTGTAAAAAAGGAATGCTCTCCGCCAAGAAATCTTGAGAAACCATTACCTCTTCATACGTATCATGGTCCATAAAATGATAGGAGGAACCTGATTGGTAGAGGTATTGAAGGGGTTTCTCCTCCAATGGCACGTCTTCCAACTTATCGGCGGTCTTAAACGTGCGTTCCAAAACCTGCTGAGTCTTAATATTTTTCAGCTTAAGCCTGACAAATGCACTTCCTTTGCCTGGCTTGACATGATCATAATCAGTTATCACAAAAACAGCATCATTTATGCGGAGCGCAATCCCGGTTGAAATTTGATTAATTGATATTGTCACTTAACAACTCACATCCTTGTTTTTTTACGAGCACCATTTCTTCGAGTCGAATGCCAAACTGATTCGGGAAATAGACGCCAGGTTCTACGGTTATGACCATACCTTCCTGCAAAAAATCTTTATTTTTTGAGGAAACCCTAGGTATTTCATGGACTTCCATTCCTACCCCATGACCTAGCGCGTGAGTAAAATTTTTGTCTATCTTCTGCCGCGCGAAAAAATCACGGGCGACTTTATCCGCCAGGCTGATAGGGGCCCCCGCTTTAATTATGCGCAAAGATTCCTGCTGCGCCTGAGAAACAAAATCATATATTTCCCGAATAGATTTGGGTATTCTACCTAAAAAGAACATGCGTGTCAAGTCGGACTTGTAACCTTTATAATCAATACCCATGTCGACGAGAACCATGTCATTTTTTCGTATTTTTCTTTGGGTAATGCGGGCATGTGGAAAACAAGAATTGACACCTGAAGCAATGATGGGAGAAAAAGAAAAAGAGACACCTTTTGTCCTTACGAAATCCTCCAAACGCCGCAAAACCTCCTGTTCTGTCCTCCCCGGCTTGATCATTTTTTTCAGGAAAGCATGCGCCTGTTTATGGTAGGAAAGCGCCTTACGGATCAACGGTAACTCTTGTCTGTCTTTGATCATCCTTTGGCTTTCGATAAAATAACTGATGCCGGATAGCTTGACCTTGCGTTTTAACTTCGCCTTTAATATCTTGTGTTCAAAGAGTTTAATATGCCGTTCATTGATGCCTAGTACTTTCACGTTCAAAGAAACAACCAGAGAAGCGATCTCATCAAACAGAGAACCTTTAGCGCATTTAACGATAAAATTCTTTAAAACATTTTTGGCATTCAAATAATAACGGGAATCTGTGATGTAGTATATTTTTTCCCGGGTTATCAAAAGATAAGATTCTTCGGCGGGGAAATCGGTAAGATAGCGGATATTAACATCCCGGCTGACTAAAAACGCGTCTATTTCATACTTATCAAAGTTGGCGATAACGCTATGAATTCTTTTTTTCAATTGCAAGACCCACAAAATTCCTTTGATAAAGATTTATACCTTGTTCACAATATCAACAATCGCTTTCAATCCAAGCACATAACTTTCGCTTCCAAAACCGCTGATCTGACCGGTACAGACCGGAGAAATCAGAGATTTTTGCCGGAAATCTTCCCGCGCGTATATATTTGAGATGTGCACCTCCACTACCGGCAAATTGACAGCAAGGATCGCGTCACGAATAGCCACACTGGTATGCGTATACGCCGCGGGATTGATCAAAATCCCGTTGATCCCTTCGTCCTTTGCTTTCCCGATGATATCAACGATCTCTCCTTCATGATTAGACTGAACAATCGATAACAATACTTTTGCTTCAGCGGCCAACTCTTCTAATCGTAGGTTCAATTTATCTAAAGTCATATTCCCGTACACGTCGGTTTGCCGTTGACCCAAAAGGTTCAAGTTCGGACCATGAATAATCAATATTTTCTTCATTCTTTCTCCCTTATAAATTATCTAAAGGCTATTACCTTTGTCATAAAGGCTTTGTCATCTATTACTTTTCAGCCTCATCCACCAGCATGATAGGGATATCGTCCTTAATCGGATATTTCAAACCACATCTCAAGCAGACGATCTTATCCTGACGATATTCCACATCTCCCTGGCAAGATGGACACGCTAAGATATCTAATAGATTTTTATCAATCATGAAAGCCCTCTTCTCCCTGGATCTGCTTAAATTTCGATTGTAGTTCCACCACGGTATTATTCAGAAACAGCTGTTCTTCCTCGGTTAAATTCCCCGCGGTTTTTTCCTGAAGAAGCCCCAGCGTATTGAGAAGCAGTTGAGCTTGCTTCAAATTCCTTTGCTTTTCATTCGTTATAGGGTTAGGATTCTCGCCCATGAAAATCAAAGCCTGATATCCGATGCTTGTGATATAATTTAAAAAATTTAGTTCCATAGCCCCTTATCCTTAAAGTTCCGCTCTTCTGAATATTTAGAATATCACTCCCCCTCATAAATGTCAATCATAAGCCCCGGGATCTTAAGCGCAAAAAATAGCGGCTGATTTATTTTTGCACCTCAAAGGAAATGATAACATTGAAGGTCAATTCCGGATAATCCAGATCCCTGGGAAAGGGCGGAAAAGGGCTGGATTCCCTGATACAACGCAGACCGATCTTTCGCAAATAAGCATTAGCCGTTGTCTTCCCTTCAATAATCTGCACTTCTTTCAAAATTCCGGAAGCCTCCAGGATAAAGGTCAAATAAACCTCCCCCTCCTTAAAATCGGGATGGTCAATATATTCATACGCCTTTTGTTTGATCTTCTCCCGGATATTCTGATTATAAGTTAAATATTTAATATTTGTGATCTTCTCCGACCGCAATAACGGAATTTTAATCTTTCCCCGATTACTCAACCGGCTTATTTTTTCCATCCTTTTCTTTTCTAACTTAAAAGGTCGTTTCAGCTTGGTCATATCTTTGATATTCTTCCTCATCATAGGAGAAACATCCTTTCGCTGAGGGATAATATCTACTGTTTCCTTGACCTCAGTTTTTTCTTTAAGGACTTTAATATTCTTAGCGGCAGATGGTTCTTGTTTTTCAGACTTGGAAACAATCTTTTGATAAGTAACTTCCATTTTGGTAGGAACATCTTTGGCAGCTTTAGACTTGCGCCAGGGATAAAAACCTAGAATCGCGGCATGGATGAGCAGGGAGCATAAAATGGCATAATAAAAAATTCTATTTTCCATAACTTATAAATGTGCCCGCTTAAAAAACAACGGACCTTTCCTATGTGTAGCTTCTCTTAAAGGTGTCTTAAAAAATATAAAAGCAAACTTTCCTTTCAAGAAAAGATCTCTTTTGAGAAATACGAAATGAATCGCAATGTATCTTTCAAGGGATGGATTTTACTGTTTTCATCGCCATATATCGTCTTAATATCCATGGAATAAATCCTGTAGCCCTTTTTCGCCGCCTTCATAAGCACTTCAGTCTCAATCTCAAAGTCATTACTTTTCAAATGAATATCCCGAAGGATACGACAACTGATATATTTGAAACCACACTGGGTATCCGCGATCTTTTGCTTTGCGAACAAAGATATCAACAAAGACATAAACCGATTTGTTACCCGCCTCAACCATGGCATATTATGAACACAATTCATCCTGTTGCCATTGATCAAGCAATCTTCCTGCCGTTTGGGATGTTGCATGAAATGATCTATATTTTCCACATCATGTTGGCCATCCCCATCCATGGTAATAACTCCCTTGTAGGCCTTTTGAATCGCGTAAGCAAAACCATCCCGCAAAGAAAATCCCTTACCTTTTTTGGATTCATGACGGATCACGACCGCGCCCTTTTGTTGGGCAATCGACCCCGAATTATCAGTGGAACCATCATCAATAATGAGCACATCGATATTCTTGGCTCTGATTGCCTCTACAATCGGACCGATTGTGCCGGCTTCGTTCAATATCGGTATAATCACACAAATTCGGTGTTTTGTCATAATATCTTCCCGTCCTAAAATTAATCTTTTTCTCTTCCTTTTCCTGCGCGGAGCAATCGTCAACCAGGTTGCCAGGCATAATCCCGAAACATCATCCATTGGTCCGGATATTTCCTGATCTGGGATTCAATGACAGGGATATATTCCTTCATGAGAATTTTTATGGCTTTGTCTTCTTCACACCCATCAGGAATAACTGTTTCCGGATAGATTGGACGGCAGACAGAAAGCTCATAGTTTTCTTCCTCTGCCCGCGTAAAAAAAACAGGAATAATCGGCGCACCCGTCTTAAAAGAAAATGCCGCAGGCCCCTTAGGCAACAGCGCCTTCTCCTCTAAAAAGGGGAGAACCTCACCATGTTGAAAGAAATCCCTATCCCCAACAACCGCAATCAATTGATTGGATTTCAATTGTTTCAAACAGTTCCTGATGGCGATATTGGTGGGAACAATTTTTAATCCTCCCTTGCTTTCCCTCTGCTCATTAAAAAAACTGTTAACCGATTTCTCTTTATGCGGCAAGGCGATAACCGTCATGGGAAAACCCAATTCGCTTAACGTTAAAGCGCCTAGTTCCCAATTGCCAAGATGCGCAGTCAAAATAATGCCCCCTTTTTGATGCGCGAGGACCTTCTCAATATAATGCAAATTCTTAACCGTTATAAATTGATCTATGTAGGCTGGACTTACATTTTTGTCCATACAGAAAAACTCTACCAAATACCGCCCAAAATTCCTGAACATTTGACGTGTCAATGGAGCAATTTTCTGATCTGAACCCACAATCCTTTTAAGATTTTTCTGAACGATCTGCCTGTCCCGGAAATGAAAAAAATAATGCAAGTCAGAAAAGAATTGTGCCAACAAATACGATTGTTTGGAAGGAAGATTTAAGGCGAGATATTTACCAATTTTATATAAATAATATCTTAGCATAATTATCGCTTTTTAAAACCCTACCCGCATTGATCCAAAAGAACACTTAGATTGATCAAAGTGTTTCCGGATGCCCCAGGATCAATTTTGCGATATCCAGGGCGGCATGGGGTCTGGAATTAGCGTAAGCGGCCTCACTCATGGTCTTCAATCGTTCCGGAGATCGTAAAAGCAGCTCTACTTCTTCCCCGACATCACTGGTATCATCGATCCTGATCCCAACGCCTTGCTTAATCAAAAAATCTGTATTACGCATTTCCTGCCCGGGGATAGGATCAACAATGACCATAGGTAACCCTTTTGCCAAACTTTCAGCGGTTGTAATCCCCCCCGGCTTCGTTATGACTAAAGAGGCGATCTCCATGAGTTCATCAACGTTAGTGGCATATTCCATAACCAGTATCTTTTTAGCACTTTTCTTGATCTTCTTATTCAGATTATTAATGATCTTTTTGTTGATGCCGGTTAAAACGATAACTTGGACATTCATTTCTACTTTCATCAAGGACTTCACTATCGATTTAATCGGGCCAAGTCCTTGTCCACCCCCCATGACTAAAATTACAGGTATTTCCGGATTAAGGCCTAACTTTTCCAAGATGGGTTGACTGTCCAACTGCACAGAAAACTTGGAGCGGATGGGGATTCCGTAGACTTTGATACTATCCGGTGCGATCCCTTTTTTAACAAACCTTTCTTTGGCATCCAGAGATGGCACAATATAATAATCCACGCCTTCATTGATCCAAAACGAATGGGGAGAAAAATCTGTAAGCGCGGCAATTAAGGTTGTATTTAAATTATTCTCCCTTTTAAAATCCGCAACCATTCCACAAGGGAAAGCCTGCGTACAAACAACTGTATCGGGACTATGTCGTGAAAACAATTTCGCGATCTTATCCCGGCTTGTTTTGTGTAAGAATTTCTTGATGGATTCTGATTTTTTCACGATCTTGGGATTATCATACATGTAATCCCATACCTTGGGAGTTCTTTTGATGACACTCATGTATGCCCTATTAACAACTTTTTCCAAAACCGGATACGTATATCCAAATCCGTTAACAGCCGGAGCAATAATCTTTGGGTCCATATCTTTCAATGACCGCTGAATAGCAACCGTTGCCTGACGATGTCCCGAAACCTTGGTAATATACATTAATAAAACTCTGCGAATATGGTGTTTAGTCTGCGGATTCATTTCTTTCCCTTATTTTTCTGTTAAGTTTTAACAACAGCGATGACCTCTCCTACTTTGACTTCCTCGCCTTCGTGGGCCCGGATCGCACAGAGGGTCCCACTCACCTCGACAGGAATATTAAAGACCGCTTTATCAGTAACCACTTCAGCGATATCATCTCCTGTGGCAACCTTCTCTCCAATCGTATAGTGCCAACCAGCCATTACCGCAGTCTGGATGCCTTCGCCTAATTCGGGTAATTGAATATCGTGTTCCATTTTCTTAGATTAATCTTTTATGGATAAATTCAGATTGCGCGTTAAAGAGGAAATAACCCTTTTCTTGATATCATCCATATCGATTCTTGCCTTTTGTATTTCAGCTAAAGATGTCATCTTCACATCCAAGCCGCAGGGCCTGATCATTTCAAATAAACTTAAATCCGTATTAATATTGATACCAATCCCATGATAAGAGACCCATTTACGAACGCCTATACCGATAGAAGCTATTTTCCTGGACCCCAACCACACCCCTGTCTTGCCGGGAAGTCTAGTAGCCACTATATCAAATCCCATTAATAAATCAATAACGACTTGCTCTAATTTATTCAAATAACTTTTTAAGTTCTTTCCCAATGGACTCAAATGAAGTATGGGATAAACGATTAACTGCCCCGGGGCATGCAGGGTTATGTCGCCTCCGCGGTCTATTTTTATCAGAGAGATCCCTTGACCGTTTATTGCTTCTTCATCCACTTTAAGATTGGAACCATCGGCTAATCGACCGATCGTCAACACCTTGGGATGCTCACATAAAATAACAAAATTTGTCTCATACCGTATCGCTTCCTTGACAAGCTCTTGTTGCAATTGCCAGGCTTCCTGATAGTCAATTAACCCTAAGTCCTTGATAGAACACGCTAGCTCTTCTTTCAAAACATAAATTCCTCAAAATTTCCTGCATTATAATAATTAA
The DNA here is from genome assembly GCA_018399915.1 of Candidatus Omnitrophota bacterium. GTDB lineage: Bacteria > Omnitrophota > Gorgyraeia > Zapsychrales > Zapsychraceae > M55B153. The sequence continues at coordinate 571 of JAGYNW010000032.1, read as the reverse complement.
CCCCGCAACATATCTTATCAATGAAACGGGGTTAATCACCACATAAACTTGAAAAAAAGTCTTATGACTTTTGGATTTTATCAACTGCAGACTGCCATTGTTCCTTTAATTGGGGATTATCCACCCAAGACAATAAATATTGTGCATACTCTTCACCAGTAACCCCGGTGTCCCTGCCTGTGATCTTGACTTTCCGCTCAAACTGTCCACAAATATCAAGCGCCATCTCTATCTTTTCGGCTCGTTCCATATACCCAATATGCCTTAACAACATTGCGCTGGCACGGATCATGGAACAAGGATCAGCATATTGGGCCCTTCCTTCTTTGACCATGCGAGGCGCGCTGCCATGAATAGCTTCGAACATAGACCACTTTTTCCCGATATTGGCACTCCCTGCCGTCCCGACACCCCCTTGCATTTGTGCTGCCTCATCCGTCAAAATATCTCCAAAGAGATTTTCAGTGATCAAGACATCATACGCTTTAGGCCACTGAATCAATCGCATCGCCACCGCATCTACAAATTCATATTCTACTTTGACATCCGGATACTCGGGAGCAAGTTCCTG